>NZ_JBEORW010000024.1:0-138718 GCF_040302565.1 Streptomyces sp. NPDC097981 | reverse complement strand
GCGCCGATGGTACTGCAGGGGGGACCCTGTGGGAGAGTAGGACGCCGCCGAACAATCATTGTGGGAAAGCCCCGCACCTTATGGTGCGGGGCTTTCCTGCGTTCAGGAGGATTTGCGGATGCGGGGTCGGTCGGCCTTGTGATTGGATCCCGGATCATGAACGAATATGTGATGCGCCCGGTGCGGGCGGACGAGTGGGAGAAGGTCAAGGACCTGCGGATCGCCGCGCTCAAGGACCCGGCGGCACCGGTGGCCTTCCTGGAGACCCTGGCCCAGGCCGAGGCCAGGACCGATGAGTTCTGGCAGGACCGGGCGAAGGGAGCTTCACACGGCCGGCACGCACGGCAGTTCGTGGCCGAGGCACCGGACGGGGAGTGGGTCGGATCGGTGACCCTGCTGGTCGAAGAGGGCGGCACCAGCGACTTCTTCGAGCGGCCCATCGAGCAGACCCAAGGACACCTCGTGGGGGTGTTCGTACGCGCCGAGCAGCGTGGGACCGGGCTGACCGAAGCCCTTTTCTCGGCCGCGCTCGACTGGGCCTGGTCGCTGGAGGGGCCGGCGCTGGAACGCGTACGACTCTTCGTGCACGAGGACAACCAGCGGGCCGGGGCCTTCTACCGGCGGTTCGGGTTCCGGGCCAGCGGGCAGGTCGTGCCGATGCCGGGGAATTCCGACAGCAAGGAGCTTGAGTACGTGTTCCCGCGGCCGTAGGGCGCTCATCCGTGGGTGGGTTCGAAGGCCTCCTCGGGCCAGCGGGCCCTGGCCTGCTCCCGGCTGCGGCACAAGGCCAGCAGGGGAAGGGAATCCTCCCGGAGGAGCTCCGGGAGCCGGGGGACCGGGGCCACGGCTGCGACGTCCTCCAGGACGAGCGTGAGTGGTGGGTCGAGCCGGCCGTGGGATGACCGTGCGGCCATGCGGCGGCCGTGCTCGACCACGCTCGCGGCGAGTGCGGTCAGCAAGGGCATCGCACCCGGGTGGGTGCGGGGGTCTTCCAACGGTTCGCCCACCACGTAGAGGGTGCCCCCTTCGGTCACGAACGATGCAAGGGTGAGCGCATCTGTTCGGTTCGGGTTGCAGGCCTCGCGGATGTGGATCGACGTGAGGCAGGAGAGGGCACGGGCCGTCAGATGCTGGGCCTGCTCGCGGCGTTCGGGGTGGGCGGTGAGGGCGCTCTCCAGCTCGCCGGCGGCACCCGGGGCGGCCTGGGGATGCGTACGGAGGATGCGGACCGGGTCCTGGGCGCTGTTGCCCTGGGCCCAGCGGTGCAGCTGCTTGAACGGGCGGCCGTCGAGGGCGATGGCCTGGAGCCAGCTGCGCAGCAGCGTTTCGGCCGTGTCGGCGACGGCTGCGTCCATACGGGCCTGAGGGCGTACGGGGGCCAGGAGCGCGGCGGCGCGGGCGGCGGCGGTAGCGCGGTCGGCGCAGGCATCGGCGGGGTTCCAGTGCATGCGGGCCGGGGTGTCGCAGAGGTGCGAGGGGTCGTAGAGGAGGACCGGGCCGAGCTTGGCGCGGGCGTCCTTCGTCTCCGCCCAGAGGGCGGGGGAGGAGGTGACGACGAGGGCGGCGCCTTCTGCTGCCGCGAGGGCCCGGGCGGCGAGGTGATGGCGCTCGGCCGGGGTGCCGTAGGCGATGGCGGTCCGCCGGGTGGCCGCGGTCTCCCGGGTGTCCCCGAAGCCGTCGCCGGGGCCCCTGGAACCCTGCGCTTCGTACGCCGTCGGGGCCGGGACGGCGCCCCGGGCCTCGGACACCCGGGCCTCGGACACCGGGGCCTCGGACACCGGGGCGGCCGGGTGCTGCTGGGGGCTCGGGACCGCCGGGCGGGTGCTGGCGGAGGCGCCGTCCCCGTACCCCCGCGTCTCGTACGCCGTCGGGGCCGGGACGGCGCCCCGGGTCTCGGGCGCCGGAGCAGGCAGGTCGGGTGCGGCGGAGGCCTTCGTCCGGGCCCGGCGGGACTTGGTGCGGGCGATGACGCCGATCACGAAGACCGTCAGGACGAACAGCACCAGGAGTTGGCTGATGAAGAGGCCCCAGAACAGGCCCCAGCCCGAGAGGGCGGCCGGGTCGGTGGCCGGCCAGGCTCCCGGGACGTCGTGGGGTTGGGTTATCAGGGAGCGGACCGCCCCCGGGGTGCGGGTGAAGGTCACCGTGGCCGGCCAGGAACCCTTGGAGAAGAGCGCGGCGAGGCCCGTCGACGTCCAGACCAGGGCGGCCAGGCCCAGGAGGAAGGCCAGGAGGCCGACCAGCACGCCGTCCGGGATGCCGCCCGGTGGTCTCGTACTGTCCCCGTGCACGGCTACGCCACCGTGGTCGCAGAGCCCGGCCCGCCGCCGTTGCGGTGGCGTTCCATGAGGAGGGCGCGCTGCTCCGCTTCCAGTTCGGCGGCCAGGAGGTCGTCGGGGAGCTGTGGGGCGGACGATTCGGTCATGGCGCGGTCGGTGTAGACGAGGGGGCGCTCGGCCTCGGTGATGAGGTGTTTGACCACTTGGACGTTGCCGTTGACGTCCCAGACCGCGATGCCCGGGGTGAGGGTCGGGATGATTTCCACCGCCCAGCGGGGCAGGCCCAGGACGAGGCCCGTGGCGCGGGCCTCGTCCGCCTTCTGGGCGTAGATCGTACGGGTCGAGGCCATCTTGAGGATGGCAGCGGCCTCGCGGGCGGCTGCGCCGTCGACGACGTCCGAGAGGTGGTGGACGACGGCGACGAAAGACAGGCCGAGGCGGCGGCCGAACTTCAGGAGCCGCTGGAAAAGCTGCGCCACGAAGGGGCTGTTGATGATGTGCCATGCCTCTTCGACGAGGAAGATGCGCTTCTTGCGGTCCGGGCGGATCCAGGTGTGTTCCAGCCAGACCCCGACGATCGCCATCAGGATCGGCATGGCGATGGAGTTGCGGTCGATGTGGGACAGGTCGAAGACGATCAGCGGGGCGTCGAGGTCGATGCCCACGGTCGTGGGGCCGTCGAACATGCCGCGCAGGTCGCCGTCGACGAGGCGGTCGAGGACGAGGGCCACGTCGAGGCCCCAGGCCCGGACATCGTCTATGTCGACGTTCATGGCCTCCGCGGACTCGGCCTCGGGGTGGCGGAGCTGTTCCACGATGTCGGTGAGGACGGGCTGGCGGTCGCGGATGGTGTCCACGACGAAGGCGTGCGCGACCTTGAGCGCGAAGCCGGAGCGCTCGTCGAGGCCGTGGCCCATGGCGACTTCGATGATGGTCCGGAGCAGCGCGAGCTGGCCGGTCGTCGTGATCGCCGGGTCGAGGGGGTTGAGGCGGATCCCGTCGTCGTTGGCGGCGATGGGATCCAGGCGGATGGGGGTTATCCCCAGCTGCTGGGCGATGAGGTTCCACTCGCCGACGCCGTCCTCGCCCTGGGCGTCGAGGACGACGACCTGGCGGTCCCGGAAGCGGAGCTGGCGCAGGACGTACGTCTTCTCCAGGGCGGACTTGCCGTTGCCGGATTCGCCGAGGACCAGCCAGTGCGGGGCCGGCAGCTGCTGGCCGTACAGCTGGAAGGGGTCGTAGATGTAGCCCTTGCCGCTGTAGACCTCGCGGCCGATGATGACGCCGGAGTCACCGAGGCCCGGGGCTGCGGTGGGCAGGTAGACGGCCTGCGCCTGCCCGGTGGAGGTGCGTACGGGCAGGCGTGTGGTTTCGACCTTGCCGAACAGGAAGCTGGTGAAGGCGTCCGTCAGAGCGGACATGGGATCTCGCATGGGCGGCACTTCCTTCCGGCTAGCGTCGGATGCCGGTGGCGAACGGCAGGGTGTTGACGAAGGCGCGGTGGTGCTCGCGGTCGCACCATTCCAGCTTCAGGTAGGACTTGCCGGCCGAGGCGCGGATGGTCCGCTTGTCGCGGGCGAGGGCTTCCGGTGAACGTGAGGACACGGTGATGTACCCGACCAGGTTGACTCCCGCTGCACCGCTCGCGAGATCTTCACCTCTTTGGTCGAGCCGGCCGTGGGCGGCGATGTCGCGGGGGTCGACGGTGCGGTTCATCTTGGCGGCGCGGCTGGCGTCGGCCTCGTCGTTGGTCTTCTCCGTGAGCATGCGCTCGATGGCCACCTCGGTGGGCTCCAGATCCATGGTGACGGCGACGGTGCGGATCACGTCCGGGGTGTGGACGAGGAGGGGCGCGAGGAAGTTCACGCCGACCGGGGTCATCGGCCACTCCTTCACCCAGGCGGTGGCGTGGCACCAGGGGGCGCGAGTGGAGGACTCGCGGGTCTTGGCCTGGAGGTACGTCGGTTCCATCGCGTCGAGCTCGGCCGGCCAGGCGTTGCGCTTGGTCATGGCCTGGATGTGGTCGATGGGGTGGTCCGGGTCGTACATGGAGTGCACGAGGGAGGCGAGGCGGCCCTGGCCCAGCGGTTGGCGGACGCGGATGTCGGCCTCGGCGAGGCGGGCGCAGATGTCGGTGAGCTCGCGGGCCATGACGATGGCGAGGCCGGCGTCGCGGTCGAGCTTGCGGCCCTTGTGGGGGGTGCCGGCGCGGGCGATGGTGTGGGCCTCGGCGGCGAGTTCGCGCGTGTAGTGCATGCAGGCGACGAGGTACGCGCGGTGCTGCTCGGAGGAGGTGGAGACCATCGACTGGAGCTGGTCGTACGAGTCGCGCAGCCAGACGGGGGCGCTCGCGTCGCCGCGCTGGGCGACGTCCTTGGCGTGGGCGTCCGGGTCGGCGGGGAGCGTACGGGCGAGCATCTGGAGGCGGGTGACGAAGCCGTCGCCGTTGGCCACGTGCTTGAGGAGGGTGCCGAAGCGGTCGACGAGGGCTTCCTGGTCCTCGCTGTCGCGCAGGCCGACGCCGGGGCCCTCGATCTCGATGGCAGCGGTGACGGTTCTGCGGTCCGCGTGGAGGAGGACGGCGATCTCGTCGGGGCCGAAGGGGGCGGCGAGCCAGCTGATGCGGCCGATGCCGGGGGGCGGGCCGACCTCGACCTCGCGGCCGTCGGCTGCGCGGACGCCGGCTTCCATGGCGCCGGAGCGGTAGGTCGTGCCGCGGCGCAGGGTGCGCTTGTAGCTGCGGTTGATCTCGAACCACTTGTAGAAGGTGCGGCCCCGGTAGGGGACGTACACGGCGGCGAGCGCGAGCATGGGGAAGCCGGCGAGGGTGACGATCCGCAGGGTGAGGTCGGGGACGAGCAGTCCGCTCATCATGCCGAAGAACGCGCCGACGATGATCAGGGCGATCTCGCCGCTCTCGCGGTTCTTGCCGACGATCGCGTTCGGCCGGGCCCGGCCGATGAGATACGTGCGGCGGGGCGCGACCGGGTGCAGCTGGTGGGACTGGGTCGTCAACGCCCGTCACCTCCTGTGTTCCTCGTGCTCGAACTCGTGCGGGGCTGGGGTGTGGCGGCCCCGCCGCCGGATGTGGGACGGCTGCTGTGGGCGGCCACGCCTCCGGAGATGGGGTTGGCGGGGCGGGGGGCGCTGGAGCCGCCGCCGTCGCCGCCTCCGCGGTGGGCGCCGCGGCTGCTGTGCGTCTTGATGCCCTGGGAGACGAGGGAGGCCGGGGAGCTGATGACGGCGGCGGCCTGGGCGCCGTCGGTGGCTTTGTTGCGGTTCGAGCGGGCGGAGGCGATCTCGTCGCCGAAGCCGGGTACGAAGCGGTAGATCATCGCGGAGGCGAAGATCGCCAGGAGAATGATCGCGAGGCCGGAGACGACGGCGGAGAAGGCGTTCGGGCCCTTCTCGCCGGCGAGGGCTCCGGCGAGGCCGAGGACGATGACGATGACCGGCTTCACGAGGATGACGGCGATCATGATGCCGGCCCAGCGGCGGACGTGGCCCCAGAGGTTCCGGTCGACGAGCCCGGCGTAGACGACGACGCCGAGGAGGGCGCCGACGTAGAGCAGGGCGGCCCGGATGAAGAGTTCGAGGAAGAGGACGCCGGCGGCGAGGACGGTGACGAGGGAGACGACGATCAGCATGATCGGGCCGCCGCCGATGGAGTCGCCCTTCTTGAGGGCCTCGGTGAAGGAGCCGAAGAACACGTCGGTCTGGCCGCCGGAGGCCGAGGCGATGACCTCGGTGACGCCGTCGGTGGCGGAGACGACGGTGTAGAGGATCAGGGGGGTGAAGGCGGAGGCGAGGACGGTGAGCCAGAGGAAGCCGACGGCTTCGGAGATGGCGGTGGTGAGGGGGACGCCGCGGATGGCGCGCTTGGCGACGGCGAAGAGCCAGAGGACGAGCGTGAGGATGGTGGAGGCGGCGAAGACGATGGCGTACTGCTTGAGGAAGGCGCCGTTGGTGAAGTCGACGTTGGCCGTGCCGTTGACCGCTTTGCTGAGCTCGGTGACGATCCAGGCGGCGGCGTCGGCGCAGCCCTTGGCCAGGGAGGCGAGGGGGTTGAGGGCGTCGGCGGGATCGCTGGGCGCGAGGCCGGTCCGGGGTGCGCCGGGTGCGCCGCTGCCGCGCTCGCAGTACTGCTTGGCAGGGCCGATGAGCAGGTCGCAGGGGTTGTTGCTCGGCTGTGGCGTAGGCGCGGCTGGTGTCGGGTCTGCGTAGGCCCGGCCAGCCATGGCGAGGGCGGCGATGTGGACGGTGGCGATGACACCGGCACGCGTCCGGATGTTAGCGGGCATAGCTGAACCCTCCGAACCCCTTGACTGCCTTGCTGATGTCGTCGGATGTTGAGATCGGAACGTCACCGGGGACCGGTGCCGGGCCTTCCTGCTGGGTGTCCGAGGTGACCTTCCAGTCGTCACCGGCCCAGGTGAGTTCGAACGTCCACGTCTTCCACGTGGTCCGCACGGGGTCGGTGGACTGGGGCCCGGACATGCCGATCAGGCCCATGTACCAGACGGAGATCGTGGCAGCCGTGGGGCTGTACTTGTCGGCACGGGCTCCTACGGGCACGGCACGGGTGACGAAGGTGCTGCCTTGAGGCGCGTTCCCGTTGGCATCCAGACCGAGCTTGTTCAGGAAGGCGGACGAGTAGGCCTGGTCCTGGGGGCCCTTCAGCTTGGCGGCCGCCTCGGACGTGTAGATGGTGTCCACGAGGGTGTGGCGGCTGCTTGCTCTGAACATGCCGTCAGAGCCGAGCGCGACCGCGTAGTTGGCGGCTGCCGACTGGGCTCCCTGTTCGTCGTGGGCGAAGCCCTTGGGGATGGCTCCGTTCTTGCCGTCCACCGGGTGGGTGCCCGTCGCGGCCGTGGACGTGGCGTCGGGTGGGGTCTGGTCCGCCGGGGTTCTCGGGCTGTCCGACGACTGGTTCGCGAACGCGATCGCGGCGATCAGGAGGACCACCACGCCGACCACCGTGACCAGGCTGCGCGAGGCGCGGGGGGTGCGGCGCGGGGCGCCGTACGGGTCCGAGGGGGCGTCCGGGAGACGGGTGCGGGTCTGGCCCGTGCCGCCGACCTCGCCGTAGCCGCCGCCGGCGCCACCGCCGTACTGGTCGTCGTTGCTCATTCCGTGTCCGCCCCCTCCGCGTCGTCCGACGGTAGCGCTGGTTCCCGCTTGGATGCGGTGTGGTGAATCCTCGTCAGGTCCGGCAGCCGGTGGGCGGCCCGGCTAGACGGCCATTCCGTAGACGATGGTGAACAGGGTGCCGAGGGAGCCGATGATGAACACGCCGGTGAGGCCGGCCACGATCAGGCCCTTGCCCTGTTCCGCGCTGAACGTGTCGCGCAGGGCGGTCGCGCCGATGCGCTGCTTGGCCGCGCCCCAGATGGCGATGCCGAGGCAGAGGAGGATCGCCACGGCCATGATCACTTCGATCATGACCTTCGCTTCGTTGCCGAGACTGCCGAACGGCCCCCAATTCGGGGCGATTCCGCCGATGATGGTGGTGATGTCGCCCTTTTCGGCTGCCAGGATCATGTAACTCACCGCCCCTGTATGGGTAGTTCCGGTAGCCCGTGCCCGACGGCAGGGGTCACGCACTATCTTCGCTGATGAAACCGCCGCCGTATGTCGACTTGGCGGCTCTCTTTACCCGATCTCCCGGCCTTTGGGCCGCTCGCGTGCTCTGACCTGGGCGCGGGCGGCGGGTATGCGGAAGAACGTATGGTCACTCTGTGTATCACGGGGGGTGACCCCACGGGCAATGATTGCCCTCTCGGCGTGCGGTGGGGCCGCCCGGGTGGCCGCCGTTCGGCGCAGTGTGCGGGCGTGTCGTTGGGCCGACCCGCTGACGTTCGTCCGACATTCCGTCAGTCGTTCGATCATCACGGCGGGTTGCGGGAGATGCTCCAGCCGTTCGGTCGTACGACGCAAGGAGTGGACGGATGGGTTCCGCAGTGAAGGCGGGTCGGCGCGCATGGCTGGCCGGTGGTTTCGCAGTTCCGCTGGCGATCGCGCTGATGGGCGTTTCGGTCCCGGCGGCGGCCGCAGCCCAAGGGACGACCGCGGCGGTGGCGCCGGGCTGGGGCGGCAGCAGGTGCCCGGAACCCGATGCGAGGACGCTGCCGGCGCCGGCGCCGCTGGCGAAGGGCGCGAAGGGTGCCAAGGGTGCCAAGCCCGGCAGGGCGGGCAGGGCGGGCAAGGCCGGAAAGGCAGCGCCTTCGAGCCCTTGCGGCGGACCGAAGGGCGACCGGGGCCCCCAGGGACCCCATGGGCCCAAGGGGGACAAGGGGGACAAGGGGCCGAAGGGTGACAAGGGTGACAAGGGGCCGAAGGGTGACCGTGGGGCGGCGGGTCCGCGCGGGTCGCACGGCCCGTGCCAGGGCATCGACACGACCCGGGGGGAGAGCGACCTGGAGTTCAGCGCCGTCCTGCACCGGGGGAAGACGTTCCTGGGCGTACGGAATACGGCGCCGGTCGGCGCGTACGTCTGGAAGGACCTCACCACCGAGCTGAACCCCGGACATCCGCGGAACGCGTGCGGGGTGTCGGTCACCACCGTGGGCTCCACGGTGTACGTGAAGGTACTGACGACCGTGGGCGACGTGTACGAGAACAGCTGCGCGTACACGGGGGAGGGCCTGCTCACCTGCCTGCTGGGGTGGACGGCCATCATCAGGCCCTGAGGGGCGCTGTCAGTGGGGTGCGTCAGAGTGGAGACATGACGAACGGAACTCCCTGGACCCTGACGGACATCGAAGCGGCGATCAGGGCGGGGTGGTCGGCCGAGACCTGCTCGCCCGACGACGTCGAGCGGGCGCCCTGGACCGCCGACAACCCGGCCTGGGGACACTGCGACATCACGTCGCTGGTGGTGCAGGACTTGATGGGGGGCGAGCTGATGGTCGGGGAGGTCTGGCTCGACGGGGAGCAGCACGGGTTCCACACGTGGAACGTGCTCCCCGGGGGGATACAGGTGGACCTGACGCGGGAGCAGTTCCGCAAGGGCCAGGTGGTGACGGAGGGGCGGCTGATGGGGCCGCGGCCGGTGGGGCGGCTGCCGCGGCGGTGGGAGGAGTACCAGCTGCTGCGCGCGCGGGTCGAGGCCGTGCTGGGGGCGATCGGAGGCTGAGCCCGGGGCATCGCAGGGCCGCAGCCCCGGGTGGGCCGGGCCCGGAGCGGCCGGGTTATGCGGACCAGTGCGCGGGGCGGGCCAGGGTCGGGGGGATCTTGGTCTTGGCGTCGCCCCGGGCTGCGTTGAGCTGGGCCTGGGTCAGGAAAATGGCGTCGCGGAGGTCCGCCCCGCGCAGGTCGGTGTCGCGGAGGTCCGCGCCGATCAGGTCCGCCAGGCGGAGGTCGGCGCCGCTGAGGTCCGCGGCGATCAGGTAGGCGCCGCGGAAACCAGCGCCGCGCAGGTCCGCGCCGGCGAGGCGGGCACCCATCAGGTCGGCGCCGCGGTGGTTCTTCTTGCGGGCCGGGGCCTTGGCGCGGGCCAGCTCGCTGGCGCGCAGGAGGAGCGTGTTGATGCGCCCGCGCAGGGCGCCGACGTCCAGGGTGGTGAGGGCGTCCGCGTCGGCCGCCGTCCACTCCGTGGTCTCGGCCAGCGCGCGGCGCAGGTCGGCGTGGACCGGGGCGGCCGCCGGGAGGGCGAGTGCCTCGGAGACGTAGAAGAGCAGCTCGTGCAGCTGCCGCATCACCGGGAAGACCTCGTACATTGCGCCGGCCGTGCCGGGGTGCCCGCGCCAGTCCTGTCCGCCGAAGGTCACCTGGGAGACCTGCTGGCCCGCGCCGAAGCAGTCGAAGACGGTGCAGCCCTGGAAGCCCTTGTCGCGCAGCCGGGTGTGGATGCCGCAGCGGAAGTCCTGCTGGAGGTTCTTGCAGGGGGTTCCGGCGGCCTTGTTCACCGCGAAGTCGCTGGACTTGGCGAAGGGCAGGGCGACGCAGCAGAGCGCGAAGCAGTTCGAGCAGTCTGCCTGCAGGACGGGGAGGGCGGGGAGGTCTGGGGTGCCGGGAGTGGCGGGCGTGGCGGACACCTGTCCATTGTCACCGGTCGGGGGCGGTCAGCCGCATCTGGAGGGCCGACCAGAGGACGCCGTCGACCTCTTCCACGTCCTCCAGTACCCGCTCGGTGCGGAAGCCGAGCTTCTCGTAGAGGCGTACGGCGGCGGTGTTGTGGGCGTAGACGCCGAGGCCGAGCGAGGGCAGGCCGAGCCGGCCGAAGGCCTGGTCGACGGCGAGTGTGAGGAGGGTCTCGCCGAGTCCCAGGCCGCGCGCCTCGGGGGCGATCAGTACGCGGCCCAGGCGGGTGCCGCCGATGGAGACGTGCCCGAGGGGGTGTCCGTCGGGGGAGACGGCGGTCCAGGTGTGGCGGCCGGGCTCGGCGGCGTAGGCGGCGAGCTGGGCGTCGTCCAGCGGCCAGGTGAAGGCGGGGCCGGCCCAGGTGACGAGCTCGGCCCGGGTCGTGATCCAGCGGTGCAGGGCCGGGGGGTCGTCCGCGGGGCGGAACGGGCGCAGGGAGAGCGGGGAGGAGGTCGGGTCCATGGCCCAAGTATCCGTGCACGGAACCCGGTTGATCGGGGGCGCGGGTGCGGTGAGCATCCGTACATGACAGAAGTGATCGCAGTTGCCGTCATCACCCTCCTCGCCGTGATCAGTCCCGGCGCGGATTTCGCCATGGTCGTCCGGAACAGCTACCTGTACGGGCGGCCCACGGGGCTGTTCGCGGCTGCCGGGGTCGCGGCCGGCGTGCTGGTGCACGTCTCGTACACGATGCTCGGGGTCGGTCTCCTCATCGCCTCCTCCACGGCCCTGTTCACGGCGATCAAACTGGCGGGCGCCGCGTACCTGGTGTGGATCGGGATCCGGACCTTCCGCGCGCGGGCCGAGGTGACCGTGGACCTGGAGTCCAGGCCGCAGCTGACCCGGCTGGGCGCGATGCGGTCCGGGTTCCTGACGAACGTGCTCAATCCGAAGACCACGCTGTTCGTCGTGTCGACGTTCACGCAGGTCGTCGATCCGCAGACCCCGGTGTGGCAGCAGGCCGGGTACGGGCTGTTCATGTCGGCGGCGCACCTGGGCTGGTTCGGCGCGGTCGCGCTGTTCTTCTCGAACTCCCGGCTGCGCGACCGGATGCTGAAGGCGCAGAAGGTGCTCAACCGGGCGATCGGCTCGGTGCTGGTGGGGCTGGGCGTCGGGCTGGGCTTCGCCCGCTGAGGTCCGTGGCCGGTCCATGGTCGCGTGAAGGTCTGGCGGTACGGGTTACCTGTCGGTAGCGTGCCGGGCATGGCGATCTCCGAGGCGTTCTTCGAGCGGGTCGATGCCGGGCGCTTCCTGGCCACCGAGTACACGCGCGGGCCGTGGGACCCGGGCTCGCAGCACGCCGGGCCGCCGGCCGCGCTGCTCGGCCGCGCCGTGGAGGAGCGGGCGGGCTCTCGCGCAGACATGCGGATCGCGCGGATCACGTACGAGATCCTGCGGCCGGTGCCGATCGGCCCGCTGGAGGTCACCACCTCCGTGCTCCGGGCCGGCCGCAGCACCGAGGTGGTCGAGGCCGCCCTCGCCCCGGCCGGGGCGGCGCCGGTGATGCTCGCGCGGGCGCTGCGGATCCGGGTGGCCGAGGAGGCCGTGCCCGGCGTGACCCCGGCGCCGCAGCTGCCGCCACCCGGGGAGGTGGAGCCGACGCCGTTCTTCCCGGTGCCGTGGGAGACCGGCTACCACTCGGCGATGGAGACCCGGTTCACCGAGGGCGCGTTCGTCGAGCTGGGGCCGGGGACCTGCTGGATGCGGATGAAGGTGCCGCTCATCGCGGGGGAGGAGACCCGCCCGCTGGACCGGGTCCTGATCGCCGCGGATTCGGGCAACGGGATCAGCTCGGTGATGGACTTCGGCCGGTACGTCTTCATCAACAGCGACCTGACCGTGCACCTGCACCGCCACCCGGTGGGCGAGTGGGCCTGTGTGGAGGCCCGTACGAGTGTGGACGCGGCCGGGATCGGCCTGGCGGACGCCCGGTTGCACGACGAGAAGGGGCCGATCGGCCGCAGCGCGCAGAGCCTGTTCGTCGCGCCGCGCGGGTAGCCGGTCCGCCGGGCCCGTCCCGGGGGAGCCTCACTGGTCAACCCCCCTTGGGGGGACGGGATTCGGTGTGGCAGGCTCGGCCGGATGGAACCGCTCGGAGCAGCCGACCCCGCGCACATCGGCGCGCACGCCCTTCTGGCCCGCCTGGGAGCGGGTGGCATGGGCCAGGTGTACCTCGGGCGGTCGCCCGGCGGTCGCCTGGTGGCCGTGAAGGTGATCCGGGACGAGATCACCGGGCATCCCGAGGCCCTGGCCCGGTTCCGGCGTGAGGCCGAGACCGTGCGCGCGGTGCGGTCGGCGTACACGGCGAACCTGATCGACGCCTCGCTGGCGGCGCCGCCGTTCTGGCTGGCGACGGAGTACGTGGCGGGCCCGACGCTCGGTCACGCCGTTGCGGAGCGCGGCGGCTTGCCCGCGGACACCTGCCGGCGGCTGTTCGCGGCGCTGGCGGAGGGCCTGGCGAGCGTCCACGCGTACGGGGTGACGCACCGGGACCTGAAGCCGCAGAACGTCATCCTGGGCGCGCAGGGGCCGCAGCTCATCGACTTCGGCATCGCCAAGGGCACGACCCAGACGGCGCTGACACAGGACGGGGCCGCCCCCGGTACGCCCGGCTACGCCGCTCCCGAGGTGCTGCTGCGCAACGAGGTGGCGGACGCCGCCGACGTCTTCGCCCTGGGGGCCACGATCGCCTACGCGGCGACCGGGCGGGCGCCTTACGGCACGGGCGATCCCACGGCGGTCAGCTTCCGGGTGGTCCACGGCGAGGTGGACACCGACGGGGTCGAGCCGGGCCTGGCCGAGCTGATCAAGGCCTGTGTGGCCCGGGACCCGGCCGCCAGGCCCGCTCCCGCCGAGATCATCCGGCGGTGTGCGGTGGACTCGGCGCTGATCGATGATCCGGTGTACGCGACCTTGACGGCGACCGGCGGGGAGGCCGCCCGACTGCCGGACCTGCCCACCCTCGGTCCCGGGACGCCCCGGCCGCAGTCCTATGTGCTGACGTACGCCGTCCCCGCGGCCCCGACGGAGCAGTCGGCGCCGGGCAACGCCCGGCCGCGCCGGGCCCGCTGGGTTCCGGCGGTCGTGGCGGGGCTGGTGGCGGGCAGCCTCTCGCTGGGCGGGTATCTGCTGCTCCAGGGCGGAGACGGTGGGCGCAAGGACGTGGGGGCGGGCGGCCGGACGGCTGCTCCGGGCCAAGGAGCCCAGACCCAGAGTGCAGCGGCCCCGTCCGGGCCCGCATTGTCCGCGCAGGGCACCCAGGGTCCGTCGGCGGCGGCGTCGAGCCCGGGCACCGGTGGCGCGGACGGCGTGCCCGGTCACATCGAGCCGACGAACCCGTCCAGGGACCTGTGGACGGGCGATGCTGCCGGCAAGGGGAGCTGCAACCTGCCCGCGGAGGAGCGCTCTCAGTACCTGGTGGCCTCCGCGGTCGACGCGGATGCGCCGGACGCGCAGGCGGTCACCGGCAAGGTGAAGATCCACGTGATGCTGAAGCCGTACCACCAGGAGAAGGGGCCGTACTACGTTTCGGTCGGCGTCAAACCCCCGCACGACATCGACCAGACCACAGGACGGCCGTACGCGGACGTCAAGGACTACAACAAGACCATCGGGTACACCAGCAAGCCCGTCGACCTCGACGCGGTGAAGGACCAGGGCGGCGTGTACCTCACCTACCCCGACGACTTCGCCAGCCAGATGGTGGACAACAACGGCGCCGCCCGCACCTTCAAGGCCATCCCGCTCGCCAACGACCCGGGTGCCTGGACCGTGGTCTTCTACCACGTCAGGGGGGTCAAGGAGTACGCCAACATCTTCTGCACCGGCTTTCCGGCGAATTAGGGCCGGGCCGGAGCGCCGAAAGGGCTGTCAGCAGCCTTGCCATGAGGCAGTGTTGACGAGTGCGCAAGTTCTGGATGGCAAGCGGGATCGGGGTCGGGGCATGCCTGACCTTCATTGCGCTGCTCGTCGTCGGGACGTATTCGGCCGCGGCGGGCATCGCGAGCGGCGGCAAGCAGGCTGTCGGGCTGGCCAAGGGGGCCGTGCCGGCCGCCTACCAGCCGCTGGTTCAGAAGTGGGGAAACCTTTGCCCTGCCCTGAACCCGGCCCTGCTGGCCGCCCAGTTGTACACGGAGAGCGGCTGGAAGCCGGATGTGGTGAGCAACGCCGACGCGCGCGGCATCGCCCAGTTCATCCCCGAAACCTGGGCCAGGTACGGGGTCGACGGTGACGGTGACGGGGACCGGGACATCTGGGATCCGCAGGACGCGATCCCTTCGGCGGCCTCGTACGACTGCGTACTCGCCCAGGACGTCAAAGGCGTGCCGGGTGACCCGTCGGACAATATGCTCGCTGCGTACAACGCCGGGCCGTACCGCGTCATCAAAGCCGGCGGAGTGCCTCCGATCAGCGAGACGCAGGGCTACGTGAAGAGCATCCGCAGCCTGGAGAAGAGCTTCGCGCGGCCCGTCGGACGGGTCGCGCCCTCGCAGCAGGCCGCCGGGGCCATCTACTTCGCGCAGAAGCAGTTGGGGACCCCGTATCTGTGGGGCGGCAACGGTACGCCGGACCAGGACGGGCGGTTCGACTGCTCCGGGTTGACCAAGGCGGCGTACGAGTCGGTGGGGATCGAGCTGCCGCGCGTCGCCAACGACCAGTACAACGCCGGGCCGCATCCCCCGCGCGGTGAACTGCTCCCCGGTGACCTGGTCTTCTTCTCCGACGATCTGACGAACTCTCGGGCGATCCACCACGTCGGCCTCTACGTGGGCGGCGGATACATGATCGATGCCCCGTACACCGGAGCCGTGGTCCGCTTCGACAAGATCGACACTCCGGACTACTTCGGTGCGACCCGCGTCACCAAGGACGGGGCCGCGGCCCTGCCCGACCGCACCGCCGACGCCAAGTCGCCCTGACCACACTCTGTTAACCCCGGGCCCTGAGCTGCGACGACGAGTCTCTCTTCGATAACGTTGCCGTGATCATTCGGTGGAGAGTGGAACGCGCACTTCAGAACGGGCGTTCCATGGACACAGACTTGATCACGGGGGGGTTCAGGGGCGCACACAGGCGTGCGCCCACGGGAACCGAGCAAGGGCTAAGGGGCCGTATCGCCATGGCTGGACTCACAAGTGGTGGGCCGAACGTGGACGTAAGCCTGCTGTACGACATCAACGGACTGGCCCGGCACGCCCCGGCCGGAGTCGACCGGGCCGTCGGCCTCGTCAGCGCGTACGGGATCCCGCTGGCCCTGGTGCTCCTCTTCCTGTGGTGCTGGCACGGCGCGCGCCGGCAGGACGAGTCCACGGCCGTCGAGTCGTTCGCCGCGCTCGTGTGGGCGCCGCTCGCCGCCGCGTTCGCCCTCCTCGTCAACGTCCCGCTGCGCGCATTCGTCGGACGGCCGCGGCCGTTCCTCGAACACAGCGGCCTGGACGTGCTCGAACCGAACTCCGCTCCCGGCGACTTCTCCTTCGTCAGCGGCCACGCCACCCTCACGATGGCGCTGGGCGTCGGCCTGTTCATCGCGAACCGCAAGCTCGGGCTCGTCGGCATCGGCCTGGCCCTCGCCGAGGGCGTCAGCCGCGTGTACCTCGGGGTCCACTACCCGACCGACGTCATCGGCGGGTTCGCGCTCGGCACCGCCGTCGTCCTGGTGTTCGCGCCGCTCGCGATGGCGCTGCTGACCCCGGTGGTGCGGGCGGTGGCCCGCTCCCCGCGCGCCGGCCGGCTGGTCCGTGCCGGGCAGCGCGCCCTGCCCCGCCCGCTGGACCTCGCGCAGCCCCAGACCCCGCCGCCCGGCTGCCGCACGCACGAGAGCGACCTCGCGGCCTAGGCCCGTCTTCCCGGTTCAGGCCCGCCCGTACGCGTCCCATACGGCGATCAGGACCGCCGCCAGCAGGCACAGGCCCGCCGCGCCGAAGAACAGGCGGACCGCCGTCCGGCGGGGGCGCGGGGTCACCGGTCGCCGCTCTCCGCGCCACGGCCCTCCGCGCCGTCCTCGCGGCGGTAGCGGGAACGCAGCCACAGACCCGTGGCCACGGCGGCCGTGGTGGTCGCCCCGATGGCCAGGGCCACGTCGGCCGGGCCGTCCGCCGAGCCCGTCGGGCGGGCCGAGGCCGCGGCGCCGGGCGTGAGCGCGATGAGCAGGGCCCAGAGGAGGGCGGCGACGCGGGGCGCGGGTCCTGGCATGCATCCAGGGCATCCGCTCCCGGGGGCGTCGGCCAGCCGGGCCGTCCGAACGGGCGAAGCGGGCCCTCCGAAGGGCCCCTGGCCCCTGGCCCCTTACCCCTGGCCTGCTCCCCTTGCCCCTGCCCCCTAGTCCGAGGTGTGCCGGTCCGCGTCCTTGCGGGCCAGGTCGCGGGAGCGGCGGGCCGGCCCCCGCCAGCCGCACGTACAGACGGCCAGGCAGAACGAGCCGCGCTCGGCGGTGCCCGTGGTGTGCCCGGTGGGTGGCCGCTCCGCGGGACGCGGGAGCGGCACGGCTTCAAGCGGAGGGACAAGCGACGCCTTGGTGTGCGAATCCACATCACCAAGGTACCTGGGTCCGGGCGGCTCCGGGACGGGGCCGAGCGGGCGGCGGCCCGTGACGGGAAACCCCGGACCTCGTTAAGCGGAGCGGGTGGGGGCCTCGGGCAAACAGCGGTCATGCGTTGGGGGTTGGCAGGCGATGGTGGTGCACCAGCACAGGCGGCGGCGCGGGCGTGCGGGTGAGGCGGTGCTCGCCCTCGGCGTGGCCCTGGCCGTGGGCACGATGGGCGGGTGCGCCGGCGCGGAGAAGGACGACGGCCGGCCCCCCGCCGACCCGGCCGCGACGGTCCGGAGGGTCGCGGACCTGCTGGCGAAGACCGGCAGCGCGCAGGTCCGTACGGCGATGGAGATGGCCACCGGCGGGACCCGGGTCACGATCCGCGGCGAGGGCGGCGTCGACTTCAAGAACCGGATGGGGCAGCTCCTGGTGATGCTCCCGGCGGACGCGGCCGGCAAGGACGAGCACCGGCCCATCACCGAGCTGCTCGTACCCGGGGCCCTGTACATGAAGAACCGGGGCGCGGGCGTGCCCGCCGACAAGTGGGTCCGGGTCGACACGACGACCCTCGCGGACGGGAACCTGGTCACGGGCGGGGCGACCGACCCGCTGGCCGCGGCCGAGCTGCTGCGCGGCGTGCAGGAGGCGACGTACGTGGGCGAGACCGAGGTGGCCGGCACCAAGGTGCGGCACTACCGCGGGACCACCGACATCGGCCAGGCCGCGAAGAGCGCCTCACCGGCGGTCAGGGGTGCGCTGGAAGCGGCGGCGAAAGGGTTCGGCAAGGACACGGTCCCGTTCGACGTCTACCTCGACGAGGAGGGCCGGCTGCGGAAGGTCCGGCACCGTTTCACCTATGTCAACAATGGCGTGATCGATGTCTCCTCCACCACGCTGCTCTACGGGTTCGGGACGGCGGTGACCGTCGTATTGCCCGCAAGCGAGGACATTTACGCCGGGAAGATCGCCGAATAGCCGGGCGGACGGTCCGGGGGCCGCGCGATCGGGCCATGGCCCGGTATCCGGAAATGGTCCATCCGTGTCATGCGCACAGCGCCTTGCCCTCCCTACGCTGAGAAACCGAGCGCCGATGACAGATGACCGACGACCGTGACGGCAGATTGAGGTGACACGCGTGACTCCCGCAGGCGGTACGACGGTGCAGGACCACGTGGCGCTCGCCGAGATCGAGCTGTGCGGCGAGCTGATCATCGCGGCGTCGGCGGCGAACGAGGAGCGGCTCAGCCAGGACCGGATCGACGAGGTCCTGATGGGGCTCGGGCTGTAGTGGTACCGGGGCCGGACCGCGGGGCGGCCGGACCTCGGGGGCGCGTGCGCAGGGCCCGGGTGCGCGGGGCCCGGGTGCGCGGGCTCAGGTGCGCAGCAGGCGTGCGATCGCCTTCGTCGCTTCCTCCACCTTGGCGTCGATCTCGGCACCGCCCTTGACGGCCGCGTCCGCGACGCAGTGCCGCAGGTGCTCTTCGAGCAGCTGGAGCGCGAAGGACTGGAGGGCCTTCGTGCTCGCCGAGACCTGGGTGAGTATGTCGATGCAGTAGACGTCCTCGTCGACGAGTCGCTGGAGGCCCCGGATCTGGCCCTCGATCCGGCGCAGCCGCTTGAGGTGCTCGTCCTTCTGGTGGTGGTAGCCGTGCACCGCGCCGGTACCGGTGGCGACGTCGGCTCCGGAGCCTTCCGCCTCGATGGCAGTCATGCGTCCTCCCGTGTCCGGAACGAGGGGTATATACCCCTCATGGGTATAGGATACCGGGCCCTGGCCGGAGGGGCAGGGGTCCGTGGTCCCCACTGTGCCTGATGGAGGACACTGGGGAACCGCCCGGAACCGCCGGTTAGCCGTGACCGGGGGATGCGCCTAGCATCAGCCTGTCCGAATCCAATGCACCCCGAGGACCTCACGTGCGATTTCGTCTGACCCCCAGGGAGACGAGCTTCTACGACATGTTCGCCGCATCCGCGGACAACATCGTCACGGGCTCCAAGCTCCTGATGGAACTGCTCGGAGCGGATTCCTCCGCCCGGGCCGAGATCGCGGAACGGATGCGGGCAGCCGAGCACGCGGGGGACGACGCCACCCACGCGATCTTCCACCAGCTGAACTCCTCCTTCATCACGCCGTTCGACCGTGAGGACATCTACAACCTGGCCTCGTCCCTCGACGACATCATGGACTTCATGGAGGAGGCCGTCGACCTGGTCGTGCTGTACCAGGTGGAGGAGCTCCCCAAGGGTGTCGAGCAGCAGATCGAGGTGCTGGCGCGGGCGGCCGAGCTGACCGCCGAGGCCATGCCGCACCTGCGGACGATGGACAACCTGACCGAGTACTGGATCGAGGTCAACCGTCTTGAGAACCAGGCCGACCAGATCCACCGCAAGCTGCTCGCCCACCTGTTCAACGGCAAGTACGACGCCATCGAGGTGCTGAAGCTCAAGCAGATCGTCGACGTGCTCGAAGAGGCGGCCGACGCGTTCGAGCACGTCGCGAACACGGTGGAGACCATCGCGGTCAAGGAGTCCTGAACCTCGTGGACACCTTCGCTCTGATCGTGACCATCGGTGTCGCGCTCGGTTTCACGTACACCAACGGTTTCCACGACTCTGCGAACGCGATCGCGACCTCGGTCTCGACCCGCGCGCTGACCCCGCGCGCCGCCCTCGCGATGGCCGCGGTGATGAACCTCGCCGGTGCCTTCCTGGGCAGCGGGGTCGCCAAGACGGTCAGTGAGGGCCTGATCGAGACGCCCCAGGGCAACCGGGGCATGTGGATCCTCTTCGCGGCCCTGGTCGGCGCGATCGTGTGGAACCTGATCACCTGGTACTTCGGCCTTCCCTCGTCCTCCTCGCACGCGCTGTTCGGCGGCATGGTGGGCGCGGCGCTGGCCGGCGGCACCGAGGTCATCTGGTCGGGAGTGGTCGACAAGGTCGTCATCCCGATGTTCGTCTCGCCGGTCGTCGGCCTGCTCGTCGGCTACCTGGTGATGGTCGTCATCCTGTGGATGTTCCGCCGGGCCAACCCGCACAAGGCCAAGCGCGGCTTCCGCATCGCGCAGACGGTGTCCGCGGCCGGCATGGCCCTCGGCCACGGTCTCCAGGACGCGCAGAAGACGATGGGCGTCGTGATGATGGCCCTGACCATCGCCGGGCTGCAGGCTCAAGGCTCCGAGATCCCGGTCTGGGTCAAGATCGTGTGCGCCGTGATGCTGTCGCTCGGTACGTACGCGGGCGGCTGGCGCATCATGCGCACCCTTGGCCGCAAGATCATCGAGCTGGACCCGCCGCAGGGCTTCGCGGCGGAGACCACCGGTGCCTCGATCATGTTCGGCTCGGCGTTCCTGTTCCACGCGCCGATCTCCACCACCCACGTGATCACCTCGGCGATCATGGGCGTGGGCGCGACCAAGCGCGTCAACGCGGTCCGCTGGGGCGTCGCCAAGAACATCGTGCTGGGCTGGTTCATCACCATGCCGGCCGCGGCCCTGGTCGGCGCGCTCTGCTTCTGGATCGTCGACCTGGCCTTCGTCGGCTAGCGCAGCCGTACGCACGCAGGGAAACGAAAGCGGGCCGGCTCCCCCCACCCAGGGGGAGCCGGCCCTTTCGCCTTGCGGTGGCACCGCCATGCAGCACCGCAGGACGCTTGACCACGCGGCGGAGCCGCATGATGTCCTGTCGGGCTTCGGCCTAGCCGAAGCGGCCCGAGATGTAGTCCTCGGTCGCCTGGACGGACGGGTTGGAGAAGATCCGGTCCGTGTCGTCGATCTCGACGAGCTTGCCGGGCTGGCCGACCGCCGCGAGGTTGAAGAAGGCGGTGCGGTCGGAGACGCGGGCGGCCTGCTGCATGTTGTGCGTCACGATGACGATCGTGAAGCGCTCCTTGAGCTCGCCGATCAGGTCCTCGATCGCGAGGGTGGAGATCGGGTCCAGGGCCGAGCAGGGCTCGTCCATCAGCAGGACCTCCGGCTCGACCGCGATGGCGCGGGCGATGCACAGACGCTGCTGCTGGCCGCCGGAGAGGCCGGAGCCCGGCTTGTTCAGGCGGTCCTTGACCTCGTTCCACAGGTTGGCGCCCTTGAGGGAGCGCTCCACGATGTCCGTCAGTTCGGACTTCTTGAACTTGCCGTTCAGGCGCAGGCCCGCGGCCACGTTGTCGAAGATCGACATGGTGGGGAAGGGGTTCGGGCGCTGGAACACCATGCCGACCGTGCGGCGGACCGCGACCGGGTCCACGCCGACGCCGTACAGGTTCTCGTCGTCCAGCAGCACCTTGCCCTCGACGCGGCCGCCGGGGGTGACCTCGTGCATGCGGTTCAGGGTGCGCAGGAAGGTGGACTTGCCGCAGCCGGACGGGCCGATGAAGGCGGTCACGGAGCGCGGCTCCACGGTCATCGAGATGTCATCGATGGCCTTGTGGGTGCCGTAGAAGGCGGACAGTCCGCTGACGTCGATTCGCTTCGCCATGAGGGGTCACTTCGCTTTCATGTGGTCGCGTCAGCGACCGGTCTTCGGGGCCTTCCAGCGGGCGATGCCGCGGGCCACCAGATTGAGGATCATGACGAAGGCGATCAGGACGAGCGCTGCGGCCCATGCCCGGTCGTAGGAGGCGTCACTGCCGACCTTGTACTGCTCCCAGATGTACAGCGGGAGCGAGGACTGAGCACCTTCGAAGGGGTTGCCGTTGATCAGCTGGGTGCCGAAGACCAGGAGCATGATCGGGGCGGTCTCGCCGGCGATGCGGGCGACGGCCAGCATGAGGCCCGTGGCGATGCCGCCGATGGCGGTGGGGAGCACGACCTTGAGGATCACGCGCCACTTCGGGACGCCGAGGGCGAGGGCGGCCTCGCGCAGCTCGTTCGGGACGAGCTTGAGCATCTCCTCGGTGGAGCGGACCACGACGGGCATCATCAGGATCGACAGGGCCATCGCGCCGGCGAAGCCGGAGGGGCCGAAGCCGAGCGCCAGGTTCCAGGTCGTCAGGATGAACAGGCCCGCGACGATGGAGGGGATGCCGGTCATGACGTCGACGAAGAAGGTCACGGCCTTGGCGAGCGAACCCCGGCCGTACTCGACCAGGTAGACGGCGGTCAGCAGGCCGATCGGCGCGGCGATCAGGGCGGCCAGGGCGACCTGCTCGATGGTGCCGAGCAGCGCGTGGTAGACGCCGCCGCCCTCCTCGAAGCTGGTGACGCCGTTCATCGAGTGGCTCAGGAAGTCCGCGTTGAGGGCCTTCATTCCGCGGCTGACCGTGGTCCAGATCAGCGAGAGCAGCGGGACGACCGCGAGGACGAACGAGACCCACACGAGGGAGGTCGCGACCCGGTCCTTGGCCTGGCGGCGGTTCTCGACCACCGCGCTGGCCGCGTACGTGATCGCGATGAACAGGATCGAGGCGATCAGGCCCCACTGGATCTTGCTTTCGAGGCCGGCGACGAGGCCGATGCCGCAGCCGAGGACGATCGAGAGGACCGCGATGGCGGCCGGGGCCCAGCGGGGCAGGCCGCCCCGGGTGAGGCCGGCGGGGGCGGCGGACTTGTGGGCCCGGGTGGGGCGCTGGTCCTGGATTGCGTGGCTCATCAGGCGTTCGCCCCCGAGAAGTCCTTGCGTCGGGCGATGATCAGCCGGGCGGCGCCGTTGACCAGCAGGGTGAGCAGGAAGAGGACGAGGCCGGAGGCGATCAGGGCGTCGCGGCCGAACTCGTTGGCCTCGTCGAACTTCGCGGCGATGTTCTGCGCGAACGTGCCGCCGCCCGGGTCCAGGATGTGGCCGGAGATCAGGAAGCTCGGGGAGAGGACCGTCGCGACGGCCATGGTCTCGCCGAGGGCGCGGCCGAGGCCGAGCATCGAGGCGGAGATGACGCCGGAGCGGCCGAAGGGCAGCACCGACATGCGGATGACCTCCCAGCGGGTCGCGCCGAGGGCCAGGGCGGCCTCCTCGTTCATGCGCGGGACCTGGAGGAAGACCTCGCGGCTGACGCTGGTCACGATCGGCAGGATCATGATCGCGAGCAGGATGCCGACGGTGAAGAGCGAGCGGGCGACGCCGACCTGGGTCTTGTCGAAGACGTAGGTCCAGCCGAAGTACTCGTCGAGCCAGAGGTTGAGGCCCCCGAGCTGCGGTACGAGGAAGAGCGCGCCCCAGATGCCGTAGATGATCGACGGCACGGCGGCCAGCAGGTCGACCACGTACGCGATGGGCGCGGCCAGCTTTCGCGGCGCGTAGTGCGAGATGAACAGGGCGATGCCGACGGCGATCGGAACCGCGATGGCCATCGCGATGATCGAGCTGACGACGGTGCCGAAGAGCAGGACGGCGATGCCGAAGACGGGCGGGTTGGCCGACGCGTTCCAGTCGAAGGTGGTGAGGAAGTTGCCCTCGTTCTTCGACAGTGCGATCGAGGCACGGTAGGTGAGGAAGCCGGCGATCGACGCCATGATCACCAGGAGCAGGATGCCGGAGCCCTTGGAGAGCCCTGCGAAGATCTTGTCACCGGCACGGCCGGTGGACCTTCCGCTCTTGGAGACAGGCGGAGCCTGGTCTATCTGGGTGGGTGTGGTGGAAGCCATGATCTTTCCGGTCTGGGTGGGGGGTTGTCCCCCTGGCGGCGGTGCACCGGATCCCCTGGGTGGAGGGGAGGGCCCCCGAAAGCCGGGCAGTTCGGACGGGAACTGCCCGGCACTCGGGGTTCAGTTGTCAGGACAGCGAGTTGATGACTTCGCGGACCTTGGAGTTGATCTCGGCCGGGATCGGCGCGTAGCCGTTCTCGGAGAGGACCTTCTGGCCCGCGTCCGAGGCGGTGTAGGTCAGGAAGGACTTGACGGTCGGGAGCGTCTCGGCCTTGTTGCCCTTGTCGCAGACGACCTCGTAGGTCACCAGGACGATCGGGTAGGCACCCTCGGCCTTGGTGGTGTAGTCGAGCTTCAGCGCCAGGTCGGAGCCGGTGCCGGCGATCTTGGCGGCGGCGATGGCCTTGGAGGCGGACTCGGAGGACGCCTTGACCGGGGCGGCCGCACCGGTGTTGATGTCGACCGTCTTGATGCTCTGCGAGCTGGCGTAGGAGAGCTCGAAGTAGCCGATCGCGCCGTCAACGGCCTTGACCTGCGAGGCGACACCGGCGGAGCCGGAGGCGGCCTGGCCACCGGGGGCCGGCCACTTCTTGGCGGCCTCGTACGTCCAGGCCTCGGGAGCGGCGGCCTTGAGGTACTTGCCCAGGTTCTCGGTGGTGCCCGAGTCCTCGGAGCGGTGGAACGCCTGGATCGCGGTGGAGGGAAGCGTGACGCCGGGGTTCAGCTTCTTGATCGCCTCGTCGTCCCACTTCTTGATCTTGTCGTTGAAGATGTTGGCGATCGTGGTGGCGTCCAGGTTCAGCTTGTCCACGCCGGCGACGTTGAAGCCGAGCGCGATCGGGCCGCCGACCATCGGCAGGTCGATGCCCTGGCCGCCGGTGCAGACCTTCTTCGACTCCTCGACGGCCTCGGGCTTCAGCGCGGAGTCCGAGCCCGCGAAGCCGACGGTGCCCTGGTTGAAGGCGACGATGCCCTCACCGGAGGAGGAGGACTTGTAGTTCACCTCGACGCCGGAGCAGGCGGCCATGTAGTTCTTCACCCACAGGTCGACCGCGTTCTTCTGGGCGGAGGACCCGGAGGCCAGGAGCTTGCCCTTGGCCCCGTCGCACTTGATGTCGCCCGCGGCGGCGGCCGACGGCTTGCCGCTGGCGGAACCGCCGTCCTTCGTGTTGTCGTCCGAGCCGCACGCCGTGAGGACCAGGGCGCCGGACACGACGAGGGCCCCGAGGGCGGAGGCACGAAGCCGGTTCTTGCGCTGAAGCTTCACTTTCGGGTGTTCCTTCCAGAAGCCGCCGGCCGCTTTCTGTTTCGGGGCGGCGTGCGAAGAGGACTACGTCAGGTGCACGGTGTGCCGTCCGATCCGTTCGGCGACGCGCTCCGTGCACCACTGAAATTAGGCAGATCAGGTGAAGCGGCCGACCGGGCCAAGTGAACGGATGGTGAACCATGGCGGACGGCCCGGTGTGGATGGCTGGGTTTGCTCCGGAGTGTCATCCGCCGTTGTCCTGTCGTTACCGTTATGTGACCCTCGCCGGCCGATGTCCGGGCCGGTGCCCGGAGAGGGCGCCGACCCGGCGGGTTGGCCGGATCCTTTCGGTCAGGGGGCGGTGGCCGCCGCCGGCTGCCACAGGTCCTGGAACGTGAACCGGGCCGCCTCCACCTCGTGACGCTGATCGGCGTGCAGCACCCCCAGCGCGTACGCCGTCGCCGGGGCGATCCGCGGGGTGCGGGCGGCCGTGGCCGAGGCGGCCGCGGCCTCGGCGGCGTCGCGGTGGCGGTCCAGGGCCTCGCCGGCCGCCGCCAGCCGGGCCACGTCCTCGCCCAGGGCCTCCCGGGCGTAGCGGTGGACCCGCAGCAGCCTGCGCACCTCGTGCCAGGAGCCGTCGTGGCCGGGGTCGTACGGATGGGCCTCGGCGGCATGCGGCAGCGCCGAGACGGCCGCGGTCAGCCGGGTGTGGGCCACCTCCGCCAGCGGGACCAGGACATCGTCCACCCGCCCCCCGGCGGCGATCGGGTCCAGCGGCACCTCGGAGGCCAGGACGGCCACCGCGTCCGCGACCGCGTGGAACCGGGACGAGCCCAGCGCCTGGAGGGTCGCCGAGTGGGCGCGGGTACGGGCCAGGGTCAGCTGCCGCTCCAGCAGGGCGCCGGCCCGCGCCGAGCCCACCGTCAGCGCGCCTGCGGCGGCCCGGGGCGCGGGCACCTCCGGCGAGCCCGACAGCCGGTGCAGGGCGTCCATCAGCCGGGTCAGCCGGGCGGCGTACGCGTGCTCGTCCGCCAGGGTCGAGGACAGCCACACCAGCTCGGTGCGCAGACCGTCGGCCCAGGAGGACTCGGTCACCACCCGGAAGGTGGCCAGGGACCCGCTGATCCGGCGCGCAGCCCCCCGCAGGCTGCGCGCCGCACCGCTGCCCTCCGCGGCGTCGGCCCCTCCCCCAGACTCCGTCCGGGGGGACCCCCACTCCTCGTGGAGGCGGAGCCCGCGCAGGAAGGCGGTGGCCTGGGCCCGCAGGTACGTGCCGAGCACGTCACCCGCGGAGCCCTTTCCACTCGCTGTCAGGTCATGGTTTGGCAGAGCCACGCCGGCGCCTCCGGGCGTCTATGAGCATCTCCTGAACGTGCCGCAGCGGCTGGCCTTCGTGGTCCGTGCTGTGCCGGGTCCACTCGCCGTCCGGGCCCAGGTGCCAGGAGGAGGTGGAGTCGGACATCCCGGTCTCCAGCATCCGGTCCAGTGCCGCGCGGTGGGCCGGGTCGGCGACCCTGACCAGTGCCTCGATGCGGCGGTCGAGGTTGCGGTGCATCATGTCGGCGCTGCCGATCCACACCTCGGGCTCGCCGCCGTTGCCGAAGGCGAAGACCCGGGAGTGTTCCAGGAAGCGGCCGAGGATCGAGCGGACCCGGATGTTGTCCGAGAGTCCGGGGACCCCGGGACGCACGGCGCAGATGCCGCGGACCCAGATGTCGACGGGCACTCCCGCCTGGGAGGCCCGGTAGAGCGAGTCGATGAGGGCCTCGTCGACGACCGAGTTCATCTTGAGGCGCACGTACGCGGGGCGGCCGGCCCGGTGGTGGGCGGCCTCCTTGTCGATGCGCGAGATCAGGCCGTCGCGCAGCGAGCGCGGGGCCACGATCAGCCGGCGGTAGGTCTCGCGGCGCGAGTAGCCGGACAGCCGGTTGAAGAGGTCGGAGAGGTCCGCGCCGACCTGCGGGTCGGCGGTGAGCAGGCCGAGGTCCTCGTACAGGCGGGCGGTCTTGGGGTGGTAGTTGCCGGTGCCGACGTGGGAGTAGCGGCGCAGCGTGTCGCCTTCCTGGCGGACGACGAGCGACAGCTTGCAGTGGGTCTTGAGGCCCACCAGGCCGTAGACGACGTGGCAGCCGGACTCCTCCAGCTTGCGGGCCCACTTGATGTTGGCCTGCTCGTCGAAGCGGGCCTTGATCTCGACGAGTACGAGGACCTGCTTGCCGGATTCGGCGGCGTCGATCAGGGCGTCCACGATCGGGGAGTCGCCGGAGGTCCGGTACAGCGTCTGCTTGATCGCGAGGACGTCCGGGTCGGCGGCGGCCTGCTCCAGGAAGGCCTGCACGGAGGTGGAGAAGGAGTCGTAGGGGTGGTGCAGCAGCACGTCCCGCTCGCGCAGCGCGGCGAAGATGTCGGGCGCGGACGCGGACTCGACCTCGGCGAGGTCGCGGTGGGTGCCGGCGACGAACTTGGGGTACTTCAGCTCGGGCCGGTCCAGGGAGGCGATGCCGAAGAGGCCGGTCAGGTCCAGCGGACCGGGCAGCGGGTAGACCTCGGCGGCGGAGACGTTCAGTTCCTGCACGAGGAGGTCCAGGACACCGGGGTCGATGGACTCCTCGACCTCCAGGCGCACCGGCGGGCCGAAGCGGCGCCGCATGAGCTCCTTCTCCAGGGCCTGGAGCAGGTTCTCGGCGTCGTCCTCCTCGACTTCCAGGTCCTCGTTGCGGGTCACCCGGAACATGTGGTGGGCGAGCACCTCCATGCCGGGGAACAGTTCCTCCAGGTGCGCGGCGATGACGTCCTCAAGCGGGACGTAGCGCTGCGGGGAGGCCTCCAGGAAGCGGGAGAGCAGCGGCGGGACCTTGACGCGGGCGAAGTGGCGGTGGCCGCTGACGGGGTTGCGGACGACGACGGCCAGGTTCAGGGAGAGGCCGGAGATGTACGGGAACGGGTGCGCGGGGTCCACGGCCAGCGGGGTGAGCACCGGGAAGATCTGGTTCCGGAACAGCGTGAAGAGGCGGGCCTGCTCCTTCTCGGTGAGGTCGGGCCAGCGGATGAGGTGGATGCCCTCTTCGGAGAGCTGCGGGGCGATGTCCTGCTGGAAGCAGGCGGCGTGCCGGGCCATGAGCTCGCGCGAGCGCGTCCAGATCAGGTCGAGCACCTCGCGGGGCTGGAGGCCCGAGGCCGAACGCGTGGCGACGCCGGTCGCGATGCGGCGCTTGAGGCCGGCGACGCGGACCATGAAGAACTCGTCGAGGTTGCTCGCGAAGATCGCCAGGAAGTTGGCGCGCTCCAGGAGCGGGGTCGCCGGGTCCTCGGCCAGCTCCAGGACCCGCTCGTTGAAGGCCAGCCAGCTGCGCTCGCGGTCGAGGAACCGCCCAGGGGGGAGCTCGCCGCCGTCCTTGTCGTCGTACGCGTCCAGGTCGGCGTCGAGATCGGGTGCGAGGCCGGAATGCGGACGGTGTGCGGCTATGGAGCCGATCCGCGCGGGTTTCGTCACCGGGCCGGGGGAGGCGGCGGCGGACGTGTGAGACGTGTGCTGGGCGGGGACCTCGGTGGGGCCTGCGCTGGGCTGGTGGCTCATGACTCCATTGTTCCGCGCAAGCGGCAGGACAGGCGCGTCGGAAGGGTTCGCCGTCAGTCGGAGTCGGGGCTGCATGCGGGGAGAGTCGCAAGCGCGTCTTAAGGTCCGGTGAATGGCGTATGGCTTCCAGGCTCCGGGTGGTGCACGAGTACGTCTTTTCCGCGCCCGGAATGCCCCCGCGCGCGGGGGGTCCGGCGGACCACCCGCCGGTGCCGGTGCCGGTGCCCGTGCGGTGCAGGTGCGGTGCCGGTGCCCGTGCCGCTGCCCGTGGCGGTGCCCGTGGCGGTGAGCCCGGCACGTTACCCGGTGCCCGCGGGCGGGACCTGCCCGCGGACGGCGTGCGGGGTCGGGCGGAGCGGGCCTGCCCGGCGCCCGCCCGGCCGCGTGCCGGGACCCGCGCGTTTTTCCCGGCTGCCGGTGCCTGGGCTGGTGCCCGCGGTGCCGGGCGTGCCCGGGAGCCCGGCCCGCCACCCGGTGCCCGCGGGCGGGACCTGCCCGCGTACGGCCTGCGGGGCAGGGCTGGCGCCTGCACGGACCCGCGTGCTTTTCCCGGCTGCCGGTGTCCGGGTTGGTGTCCGCGGTGCCGGGCGTGCCCGGGAGCCCGGCCCGCGACCCGGCGTCCGCGGGCGGGACCTGCCCGCGTACGGCCTGCGGGGCAGGGCTGGCGCCTGCACGGACCCGCGTGTTTCCCCGGCTGCCGGTGTCCGCGCTGGTGCCCGAGGCGCCGGGCGGGCCGGGTCGGCCCGGCCTCGTGCTGCCGGGCCTTGCGGCGCCCGGCGTTGCGCGGGCCGGCCTTGCGCCGGCGGTGTCCGTGCTGATTCCCCGGTTACCGGTGAGCGTGTCCGGTCACCGCATCAGCTCTCCGTGCGGTACATGAGGTCGACCTCGTGGGTGCTGAATCCGAGGCCCTCGTAGACGGCGAGCGCGGCCGGATTGTCGGCGTCCACGTACAGCATCGCGGTGGGCAGGCCCGCCCCGGCGAGGTGGTGCAGGCCGACCGCGGTGAGGGCCTTGCCGAGGCCGCCGCCCTGGGCGCCGGGGCGGACGCCGAGCACGTAGACCTCCCCGAGCCGCTCTTCGGCGTGGATCTTCGTCCAGTGGAAGCCGATGAGCTCCCCGCCCCGCTCGGCGAGGAAGAAGCCCTTGGGGTCGAACCAGGGCTGTGCGATGCGGTCGTTCAGGTCCCGCTGGGTCAGCGAGCCCTGTTCGGGGTGGTGGGCGAAGGCGGCCGCGTTCACCGCGAGCCAGGCCGCGTCGTCCTGGCCGGGCACGAAGGTGCGTACGGTCACCCCGGCCGGGAGCACCGCCTCGGGCAGCGGGGGCGCCTCCGGGCCGAGCGGGCGGCGCAGCTGGCGCAGCTCGCGGAACAGGGTCAGGCCGAGGACCTGCGCGAGGTGGCGGGCGGCGGACTTGCCGCCGTGCGCCCACACCCGGATCCGCTTGCCGGAGGCGGCCAGCAGGGCCGAGCCCAGTGCCCGCCCGTGCCCGCGCCCGCGCAGCGCGGGGTGGACGACGAGCTCGGCGGCGGGGGCCTCCACCGGGTCGGTGTCCTCCAGTTGCCCGTATCCGGCGAGCCGGCCCTTCTCCGTGAGCAGGAAGTGCCGGATCCCGTCGCGGCGCCCGCCGCGCAGCTGGAGGCGGCCCTGTTCGGACACGGCGGTGGTGCCGTCCGTGCGCGCCGCGTCCTCGATGAGGGCGAGAACGGCGTCGGCCTGTTCCTCCGTCAGTTCGTCGAGGGTCTGGATCTGGCGTCCTGGCTCAAGGGCCGCTGCTGCGTCGTCGGTCATGTATCGAGCCTACGGCCGCGGACCGCGCCCGCGGTGGTGTGCGGGCGCGGTCCGGCGGGGATCCGCCTTCTGCACGTAACCAGCTCGATACCCGTACCCCCTGTCGTGCTACGCGCGTTGACCATAGGCTGCGCCAGACCTCCCGAGTTTTACCGCTGTCCAAAAGGGGATTAAATGTCAGCAACGCCACAACGGCACCGCCAAGCCCGCCGGTTGACCTTCGCCGCCCTCGCCGTCACGGCCGGGGCCGGAGCGATGGTCGCGGCCGCACTGCCGGCCGGTGCCGCGAGTGGTGGCGGTGCGGGCAAGAGCCGCACCGTCGACGTGCAGATGCTGTCGTTCAACGACTTCCACGGCACGCTGGAGCCGCCGCAGGGATCCTCCGGCACCGTGACCGAGCGTCAGGCGGACGGCACCACCAAGGCGATACCGGCCGGTGGTGTCGAGTACCTGGCGACCGGCCTGCGCGAGGCCCGCAAGGGTCACGAGTACTCCGTCACGGCCGCGGCCGGCGACATGATCGGCGGCAGCCCGATGCTGTCCGGTCTCTTCCACGACGAGCCCACCGTCGAGGCGCTGAACAAGCTGAAGCTGGACGTCACCAGCGTCGGCAACCACGAGTTCGACGAGGGCAAGACCGAGCTGCGCCGCATGGCGTACGGCGGCTGCCACCCGGTCGAGGGATGCTTCGAGTACGGCAAGGAGTACACGGGCTCCGAGTTCAAGTACCTCGCCGCGAACGTCACCGACGAGAAGACCCAGCGTCCGCTGATGTCGCCCACCTTCATCTGGAAGAAGGGGGACGTGAAGATCGGCTTCATCGGCGTCACCCTGGAGGGCACTCCGGAGGTCGTGACCGCCGACGGGGTCAAGGGCCTCAAGTTCGGCGACGAGGTCGAGACGATCAACAAGTACGCCAAGGAGCTGGACAAGCAGGGCGTGAAGTCGATCGTGGCGCTGATCCACGAGGGCGGCCTGCCTGCGAACGGCGCGTACAACTACGACTGCAACACCCCGGGCGCCGGCGCCGGCATCTCGGGCGCGATCGTGGACATCGCCAAGAACGTGGACCCGAAGGTCGACGCGCTGGTGACCGGCCACACGCACCAGGCGTACGCGTGCAACATCCCCGACCCGGCGGGCAACCCGCGCATGGTGACCTCGGCCGCCTCCTACGGCCGCCTGTTCACGGACACCACGCTGACGTACGACCGCCAGACCAAGGACATCGTCCGCACGGCTGCCGTCGCGCCGAAGCCGGTCAACAAGGTCGTCAGCCGGGACGTGCCGAAGGCCCCGGACATGACCGAGCTGATCGGCCGCTGGAAGGCGCTGGCCGCCCCGGTCGCCAACCGTCCGATGGGCTACATCTCGGCGGACATCTCGGGCCGCGGCTCCGAGGCCCCGGAGAAGCCGCTCGGCGACCTGATCGCCGACGCGCAGCTGGAGGCCACGGCCCCGGCGGACAAGGGCGGCGCGCAGCTGGCCATCATGAACCCGGGCGGCATCCGTGCCGACCTGGCCTACAAGGCCGCGGGTGACGAGGGCGACGGCGTCGTGACGTACGGCGAGTCCTACACGGTCCAGCCGTTCAACAACCTGATGAACATCGTGGACCTGACGGGTGCGCAGCTGATCACCGCGCTCCAGCAGCAGGTGAGCGGCCCGGTCAACGGCCCGAACCCGAAGATCCTCCAGGTCTCGAAGGGCTTCACGTACACCCTGGACATGACGAAGACGGGCGCGGACCGCATCGTCGTGGACTCGGTGAAGCTGAACGGTGCGGCGATCGACCCCGCCAAGACCTACCGGGTCGCGATGAACGAGTTCCTCGCGGGTGGCGGTGACGGCTTCACCGTGCTGAAGGACTACAAGAACAAGCTGGTCGGCGTGCCCGACCTGGAGGCCTTCAACGCCTACCTGGGCAAGTCGACGGCTGCGGCCCCGATCGCCCCGCCGGCGGCGGACCGCATCACGGTCGTCCAGTAGCACCCAGCACCTGCGTAGAGCACGCCCGAAGGGGCGGTGGGCCTTGCGGCCCGCCGCCCCTTCGGCGTTCCTCCGGTCCCCCGTTCCCCCGTGACGGAGGGGGAGGGGTCAGAGGGTGGCCAGGAACTTCCCGACGGCCTCGTAGAAGGCCTCCGGGTTCGTGAACGGCATGAAGTGGTCCCCGTTCACGGGTGCGTACGAGGTCCCGGGCCGCCGGGTGACCAGCGCGTCGGCCTGCTCCTGCGGGAGGGACGTGCTGCGGGTGCCGTGGATCAGCAGCGCCGGGCACGCGCTCCCGAGCCAGGCGTCCCAGTGGTCGCCGCGGCACGCCTCGACGGAGTCGAGCATGTCCTGCGGGTGGAACGGCAGCCGCCAGCCCCCGTCGGGGAGCGGGCGCAGCGCCTCGGCGACGAACTGGGATCCCACCGGCCCGGCCGCGGCGAGGAGTTCCTCCCGGGTGGGCGCGGTGTACTGCATGGCCCGGAGGAAGTCCATCCATGCGCCGCCCGTGGGGTTGATCTCCACGGCGCCCTCCGCGTCGATGAGCGCCGAGATCCGGTCGGGGTGGGCGGCGGCCAGGTGGACGGCGTTGAGGCCGCCGAGGGAGTAGCCGAGGAGGGCGACGGGGGCGTCCAGGCCGAGGTGGTCGAGCAGTGCGACGGCGTCGGAGACGTAACCGGCGCGGCTGTAGTCGGCGGCCCGGTCGGAGTCGCCGTGGCCGCGCTGGTCGGGGGCGATGACCCGCCAGGCGTCGCCCAGGGCCTCGGCGAGGCCGGCGAAGGCGATGCCTTCGGACATGCCCCCGTGCAGGGCGAGCAGCGGGCGGCCCGGGCCGCCGAAGTCCCGGTACGACAGCGTGCGGTCGTCGATCGTCAGCGTGTGGCGCATGGTTCTGCTCTCCCCTGTGTGTCCTGCGGTGACGGCTGTGTGTTCTACGGGACATGAGCCTGCCAGGATTTGGGCAAGTGCGCAATACGAATGTCTTGGGCGGCTGCCTAAAACGCGGCGCGGATACGATCCCGCCATGGGAAATCGCGAGGACCTGCTGGCCGGAGCGCGCCGCTGCCTGGAGGAGAAGGGGTACCTGCGCACGACCGTGCGCGACATCGCCTCGGCGTCGAAGGTGAGCATGGCCGCGATCGGCTACCACTTCGGCTCGCGCGAGGCCCTGCTCAACCTCGCCCTGTTCGCCGCCATGGACGAGTGGTCCGCCGGATCCGGCCGCCTCGCCGGCCAGGGGGACACCACCGAGGAGCGGTACGCCGACACGTGGGACCGCAAGATCCGGGACTTCGGCGACATGCGCTGGCTCTGGATCGCCTCCGTCGAGGCCTTCGTCCACGCGCAGTCCACGCCCGAGCTGCTCGCAACCCTCGCCGAGGGCCAGCGCCGCTCCCGCCGCATGGTGACCGCGCAGTTGCTCGGGGTCCCCGAGGACGCCGTCGCCGACGAGGACGTGCGGTCCCTCGGGTCGGTGCACATCGCGCTGCTGGCCGGTGTGATGGTGCAGACGCTGACGGACCAGGAGCAGGCGCCGACCGGCCGGGAGCTCGCCCAAGGCCTGCGCACCATGGCGGAGTTGCTCGAAAGGTAAGCGCTACCGACAGGTAGTAAAGGCGGGTCCCGCACGCCATACTCCGGTCTCATCACCGGGTCGGCAAAGGGGCGGACATGGCACTGGATCGACGGGCATTCCTGGTCGGGACGATGGCGGCGGGCACGGGCGCGGCCCTGGGCCTCGGAGCGGCGGCCCCCGCGTCCGCGCGCACGCTCGGCGCCCGCAGCGCACTCGGTACGCAGGACTGGATGGCCGGACTCGGCGATTCCACGGCCCTGCAGCGCATGACCATCCCCGGCACGCACGACTCCGGCGCCCGCCAGGGCGGGCTCTTCGTCGCCTGCCAGAACACCTCGATCGCCGAGCAGCTCGACGCGGGGATCCGCTTCCTGGACGTCCGCTGCAGAGTCACCGGGGGGTCGTTCGCGATCCACCACGGCTCCTTCTACCAGGGCCTGATGTTCGGCGACGTCCTCGTCGCCTGCGCGGACTTCCTCGCCGCGCACCCCTCCGAAACCGTGCTGATGCGGCTCAAGCAGGAGTACTCCGAGGAGAGCGACGCCACCTTCCGCGCCGTCTTCGACGACTACCTCGACCACCGGGGCTGGCGCCCGCTGTTCCGGATCGCCGACACCCTGCCCGCCCTCGGCGAGGCCCGCGGGAAGGTGGTCCTGCTCGCCGACAACGGCGGGCTGCCCGGCCTGCGCTACGGCGACGGCAACGTCTTCGACATCCAGGACGACTGGAACGCCGAGCCGTTCGCCAAGCGCGGCAAGATCGAGAACCAGTTCCGCCGGGCCGTCCAGCAGCCCGGCAAGCTCTTCGTGAACTACACCAGCACCTCGGCGTACATGCCGCCGCGCTGGAACTCCGACCGGCTGAACCCGCAGGTGCACGCCTTCGTCGACGGGTCCGAGCTCGCCGGCCGGACCGGGCTCGGGATCGTCCCCATGGACTTCCCGAACACCCGCTCCGGCCTCGTCGCCTCACTCATCCGGCACAACTGACGACCCGTCCGCCCCGGCCGGCTCCGGCCGGCCGGCCGGCGGCGGGGCCGGAGCGCCCGGGATGCGCAGGAGCGCCTCCGTGCCCGGGCCGCCGTCCGCCGGGGCCCGCAGCTCGGCGGTGCCGCCCGCGCGCTGCGCCGTACGGGCCACGATCGACAGGCCGAGCCCGCTGCCCGGCAGGGCCCGCGCCGACGGGGACCGCCAGAACCGCTCGAAGACGTACGGGAGGTCGTCGGCCGGGACACCGGGGCCGTGGTCGCGTACGGTCAGCTCGCCCGCCCGCAGCGAGACCTCCACCACGCCGCCCGGCGGGCTGAACTTCACCGCGTTGTCCAGCACGTTGACCACCGCCCGCTCCAGCGCCGCCGCCTCGCCCCGCACGTACCAGGGCGCCAGGTCGGACGTGAAGTCCAGCTCCGGGCCGCGCAGCCTGGCCCGGGACAGCGCCGTCTGCACGACCTCGTGCAGGGCCACCACCTCCAGCCTGGCGGGCGGGGCCGCGTCCGGGCGGGACAGCTCCTGGAGGTCCCCGATCAGCGAGGCCAGCTCCGTCATCTGCGCCTTGACCGAGGCCAGCAGCTCCCTGCGGTCCTCGGGCGGGATGGCCCGGCCGGTCTCCTCGCTGCGCGCCAGCAGCTCGATGTTGGTCCGCAGCGAGGTCAGGGGCGTGCGCAGCTCGTGGCCGGCGTCCGCGATCAGCTGCGCCTGCCGCTCCTGGGAGGAGGCGAGGGCCGCCGTCATCGAGTTGAAGGACCGCGACAGGCGGGCGATCTCGTCGTCGCCCTCGTGCGGGATCCGCACGCTCAGGTCCTCGGTGCGGGCGATGTGCTCGACCGCCCCCGTGAGTTCGTCGACCGGCCGCAGCCCCGTACGGGCCACCCACAGGCCGGCCGCGCCGGCGCCGACGACACCGACCCCGCAGACGAAGAGCAGCACCCAGGTGAGGGTGGACAGCGGCTTGTCGATGTCGGCGAGCGGCTTGGCGACCGAGATGGCGACGCTGCCGCCCACCGGCCCGGTCACGTTCACCGGCTGGGTGTAGACGCGTACGGGCGTGCCGTCCGTGGTGTGGCCGTCGTACAGCACGGGCCCGCGCTCGCCCCGGGCGACCTCAAGGTCGTACCCGGTCACCGGGAGGGTGTTCTTGCCGTCCACCCAGCACCGCCCGCCCGTGGGCAGCACGATCTGCACCTGCGCGCTCAGGTTGTTCACGATGGCGCCGGGCACCTGCTCCCGGCAGCCGAGCTGCGGCAGCGTCTGGTTGGCCTGCGCGCTCGCGTTGGTGGAGCGCAGCGAGCTGTCCAGCTGGCCCTTCAGCTGCGTACGGACCATGAACCAGCTGACGACGGCGACGGCCGCGACGGCGACCGCCACCGCGACCGTGACCAGCAGTGCGAGCCGCGAGCGCAGGGGCAGCGCACGGAACCTGGCGGCCGGGCTCACTCGGGACCACCGGAGTCGCCGGCCCCGGCGGCGCGCAGCACGTAGCCCACCCCGCGCACGGTGTGGACCAGGCGGGGCTCGCCGCCGGCCTCGGTCTTGCGGCGCAGGTACATGACGTACACGTCCAGAGAGTTGGAACTGGGTTCGAAGTCGAAGCCCCAGACGGTCTTGAGGATCTGCTCGCGGGTCAGCACCTGGCGCGGGTGCGCCAGGAACATTTCGAGCAGCGTGAACTCGGTGCGGGTCAGTTCCACCGGGCGCCCGGCCCGGGTGACCTCGCGGGTGGCGAGGTCCATGCGCAGGTCGCCGAAGGCCAGCGCGTCCGTGCTGTCGGCGGCCCCGGCGCCCCCGCCGCCGGGCCGCGGGGCGGCGTACGCGCTGCGGCGCAGCAGGGCGCGGACGCGGGCGAAGAGCTCGTCGAGCTCGAAGGGCTTGACGAGGTAGTCGTCGGCGCCCGCGTCGAGGCCGGTGACGCGGTCGCCGACGGTGTCGCGGGCGGTGAGCATCAGGATCGGGGTGGTGCTGCCGGCGGCGCGCAGCCGGCGGGCCGCGGTCAGGCCGTCCATCCGGGGCATCTGGATGTCGAGCACGATCAGGCCGGGGGCGTACGAGGCCGCCTTGTCGAGGGCGTCGAGCCCGTCGACGGCGGTCTGTACGGCGTACCCCTCGAAGGCGAGGCTGCGGCGCAGGGCCTCCCGCACGGCCGGCTCGTCGTCCACGACGAGGATGCGCTGCGGGTCGCCTTCGGCCGGATTCATCTTCGGTCCCCCAGGGGTCGTGGTCGGTCGTACCAGGCTCGCACGGGACGCCTAGTACGAGGTGCCGAAGGGGTCGGTGGGGCTGCCGGTGCCGCTGTCGTCGCTGCTGCCGGTGCCGCCCTTGCGGAGGGAGGCGAGGTCGGCCTTGATCGTGTTCACCGGAATGGCGAAGCCGAGGCCGACGCTGCCGGCGGTGGAGCCGCCGCTGGAGGGGGAGTAGATCGCGGAGGGCATGCCCACGATCTCGCCGTTCATGTTGACGAGGGCGCCGCCGGAGTTGCCCGGGTTGAGGGAGGCGTCCGTCTGGATGGCCTTGTACGAGGTGGTGTTCGATCCGGTGTTCCCGTTGAACTGCCGGCCGTCGTACGAGAACGGCCAGCCGCCGTCGCTCCGCTGCCGCTGGGGCGCCTGCTGCTCGGACTTGGGCACGTTGACCTCGCGGTTCAAGGCCGAGACGATACCGCTGGTGACCGTGCCGGTGAGGCGGTCGGGGGAGCCGATGGCGACGACCTGGTCGCCGACCTTGAGGCCGTCGGAATTGCCGAGCTTCGCCGGCCTCAGGCCTCCGGCGCCCTGGAGCTTGATGAGGGCCAGGTCCTTGTCGGGGTCGGTGCCGACGGTCTTCGCCGCGTACTTCTTGCCGTCGCTCATGGTCACCTGGATCTCGGTGGCGCCGTCCACGACGTGGTTGTTGGTGACGATCTCGCCGTCGGCGGTGATCACGATGCCGGAGCCGGTGCCCTGACCGGACCCGGTCGTGGTGTCGATGCGTACGACGGAGGGGCTGACCTGCTCGGCCACTCCGGAGACGGTGCCGTTGCTGGACTGCGAGACGTTGGTGCCGTTGATGCCGCCGCCGCTGCGGTCCTGGGAGCCGAGCAGCTGTTCCACACCGACGGCGGTGGCGCCCCCGACGACGGCGGCGGCCAGCGCCACGGCGGCGAGCAGCGCGACCGGCCGCTTCGCGCGGGCCGTGTGCGCGGGGCCCGCCGGGGCCTCGGAGGCCGGGGGGACGTTCTCGCCCCAGGCCGTCGCCGGCCGGTGTGCCTCGTGCCAGCCCGGGGCCGCGGCGGGCGGGTGCGCGGGCGGCGGCGGCCAGGCCCCGTCGGCCTGTGCCTGCGCCGGCTGCTCACGGGCGCTCGGAGTCGGGCGGTGCTCCTGCGGATACTCGCCTTCGCGGCGGAAGCTTTCGGTCATGACTCCGACTGTGTCCGCGGATCATGAGAGCTTCCTGAGTCCCGCCTGAGAAGCCCGACAGAACCTTGTATGCCCGATATAAACCCGCCCGCCCGGGCTACGTGCAGCCCGAGCGGCGTTTGAGGACAGAATCAGAGGCAGCCGCAGGAGCGGCGGACCACCAGTGCCGACGGGAACTGCTTCAGGCGTTCGCGGCGCGAGCCGGCCACCCGCAGGCCGTCGTCCAGGACGAGGTCCACGGCCGCGCGGGCCATCGCCGGGCGGTCCGAAGCGATCGTCGTCAGCGGCGGGTCCGTGAGGGCCGCCTCCTTGACGTCGTCGAAGCCGGCCACCGCCAGCTCGCCCGGCACGTCGATGCGCAGCTCCCGCGCCGCGCGCAGGACACCGATCGCCTGGTCGTCGGTGGCGCAGAAGATGGCCGGCGGCCGATCCGGCCCCGACAGCACCTCCAGCGCCACGCGGTACGCGTCGTAGCGGTTGTACGGGGCCTCGAAGAGCCGGCCCTCCACCGAACGGCCCGACTCCTGCATGGCCCGGCGCCAGCCCTCGACGTGGTCGGCGACCGGGTCGCCGACCGACGGGGTGTTCTCCACCCCGCCGATGCAGGCGACGTACTCGTGTCCGTGCTCCAGCAGGTGGCGGGTGGCGAGCTGCGCGCCGCCGATGTCGTCCGTGACGACCGCGACGTCGTCGATGGCCTCCGGCCGCTCGTGCAGCAGGACCACACGGGCGTCCCAGGCCTCGATCTCCGAGGCGGCGCGCTCGCTCATGCCCTGGCTGACCAGGATCAGGCCCGAGACCCGCATCCCGAGGAAGGCCCGCAGGTAGTGGACCTCGCGCTCGTCCCGGTAGTCGGAGTTCCCGACCAGGACCATCTTTCCGCGCTCGGCGGCGGCCTGCTCGACCGCGTGCGCCATCTCCGCGAAGAACGGCTGGCGCGCGTCCGGCACGATCATGCCTATGAGGTCGGTGCGCCGCGACGCCATCGCCTGGGCGACCCGGTCCGGGCGGTAGCCCAGCTCCTTGATCGCGGCGAGTACACGCTCGCGCGTGGCCGGGGCAACCGGCCGGGGTCCGTTGTTGATCACGTAGCTCACGACGGCGGTAGAAGTACCCGCAAGTCGCGCCACGTCATCCCGCGTCACCTTGGCCACGCCCGGGAGTCTACGCGGGGTGACCTACCTCTGGGCAGGCCCTCCTGCCGACTGGACGATCGCAGGAGGTTCCTCCATACGGGGGACGGCCTCCGGAGCCTGGGCCGCGGCCTGCGACGCGGCCTGCGACGCGGCCTGCGACGCGGCCTTCGCCGCAGCCTGTGCCGCTGCTTCCGCAGCGGCCCGCTCCACCTTCTCCGGGGTGACGAAGCGGTAGCCGACGTTGCGGACCGTACCGATCAGCGACTCGTGCTCGGGGCCGAGCTTCGCGCGCAGCCGCCGTACGTGGACGTCCACCGTCCGGGTGCCGCCGAAGTAGTCGTACCCCCAGACCTCCTGGAGCAGCTGGGCCCGGGTGAAGACCCGGCCCGGGTGCTGCGCGAGGTACTTGAGGAGCTCGAACTCCTTGAACGTGAGGTCGAGGACCCGGCCCTTCAGCTTCGCCGAGTACGTCGCCTCGTCGACCGACAGGTCGCCGTTGCGGATCTCCATCGGGGAGTCGTCGGAGCCCAGCTGCTGGCGGCCGGTGGCCAGCCGCAGCCGCGCCTCGACCTCGGCCGGGCCCGCGGTGTCGAGGAGGACGTCGTCGATGCCCCAGTCGGCGGTGACGGCCGCCAGGCCGCCCTCCGTGACGACGAGGATCAGCGGACAGCCGGGGCCGGTGGAGCGGAGCAGCTGGCACAGTGAGCGCACCTGTGGGAGATCGCGGCGGCCGTCGACGAGGATGACGTCGGCGCCGGGGGTGTCCACGAGGGCCGGGCCCTCGGCGGGGGCCACCCGGACGTTGTGCAGCAGCAGGCCGAGGGCGGGCAGCACCTCGGTGGACGGCTGCAGGGCATTGGTCAGCAGCAGGAGGGAGCTCATGCCCGACCACCTGCCCGGTCGGAGCGTTCTTGCACGGTTCGCTGGTCCATCACGTCGGTTCCTCCTCGGTCCCGTCGAGGACTTTCGCGGTACTGCTTCGTACGTGGTGCGTGTGGCGCCTCGCCGGTCCCCGCGCCCTGAGGCCCGACGGACACCACTGTTCTCGGTCCGTTCAACGTGCTGAAAGCACAAAAGGACCCGGGGGCAACGTTGCCCGGATCCTCTCGCCAGCAGAATAGCCCACCCGCCGGTGCGTGGCAGAGGCCTCGACCTCCACCTCTTCTGTGGTTCCTACCACCCTTACGCCCACCTTATGCCCCGCTTTCGCCGGATGGATGGACGTACGGCAGACCGCCCGGGCGCACGCGGGGCGCGCGGAGGCACGCCGGACCAGCAGGCGGGAGGGGTCATCATGGAGGCCGACGGTAGAGAGCCGACGATAGGAGCTGCAGTGGCAACCGGAACCATCCGCTACTGGGCGGCGGCCAAGGCCGCGGCCAAGACGGCGGAGGAGCCGTACTCGGCGCAGACACTGGCCGAGGCGCTCGACGCCGTGCGGGAACGCCACCCCGGGGAGCTGACCCGTGTCCTGCAGCGCTGCTCCTTCCTCGTGAACGACGAGCCCGTGGGCAAGCGCCCGCACGATGCCGTTCCGCTGACCGAGGGGGGCACCGTCGAGGTGCTCCCGCCGTTCGCGGGCGGGTGAGCGGAAACCGATGAGCACTCCCGAGGAACAGCAGCACCAGCAGCACCAGCAGGACCCGTACGGGACCCAGACCTGGCAGTCGGACACCTGGGACACCGGCTACCAGCCGGTCCAGGAACCCCAGCCGGTCCAGCCCGACCAGCCCGTGGCACCCGAGGGCTGGTTCCGGGACGAGGCCCCCGTCTCCCAGGCCCAGGCCCCGCTCCCGGTTCAGTCCGACCCCCAGGGCTGGTCCCAGGGCGGCGCGGGCGTGCCGTGGCCGGACGGCTCCGGCGCCGCAGCCGAGCAGACCGCGTACCTGCCGCCGTACCCGGGTCCGGCCGTGGCCGAGCCGCATCCGGCCGCGCCGGAGGGCTGGTTCCGGGACGAGGCCCCGGGCTGGTCCCAGGCCGCAGCCGTTCCCGCGCCCGCCGCGGCGGCGGAGACGGCGTACCTGCCTCCGTACCCCGGTCCGGCTGCTGCAGAGGCTCAGCCGGCTGGCGCGGCGGCGGAGACGGCGTATCTGCCTCCGTATCCGGGTCCGGCTGCTGCGGAGGCGCTGCCGGCTGCCGCGGCGGCGGAGACCGCGTACCTGCCGCCGTACCCCGGTCCGGCCGCTGCTGAGGCGCAGCCGCAGCCGCAGTCCGCCGTTCCGGAGGGCTGGTTCCGGGACGAGGCGCCCGCCGCCGCGGCCCGTGCCGCAGCCGCCGCCCCCGCGGCCGACTGGCCGCCGAGCGGGGGCTCCGGGGTCGCCTGGACCCAGGGCTCCGCCGCCGAGCAGACGGCCTACCTGCCGCCCCAGCCCGCCGCCCCGGCGGACGACGCCGCCGCGCAGACGGCCTACCTCCCGCCGTACCCCGGCCCCGGCGCCGGTGAGCCGGCCGCCCCGGCCGCGCCCGCTCCGGCCGCGCAGCCGGCGGCCCCCGTCGCCGCCTTCGGCTCCGCCGCCCCGGGCGAGGAGCCGGAGTACTCCCCGCCCACCCTCGGAGGCAACACCCTGCGTGCCGTCGATCCCGCCCAGGCCCGCGCCGAGGGATGGTCGCCGATCATCGACCCCGGCCCGCAGCCGGCCGTGCTGACCGCCGCCCTCGGGCTGCTGCTGGCCGGTGCCGCCGCCGTCGGGGACCTCGCGCTGCTCGTGCCGCTGATCGCCCTCCAGGGGCTCACCGCGGCCGGCTGGTTCCGGCTCAACGGCATGTGGCCCGCCCGCCAGGGCATCGCCCTCGCCTTCCTCGGGGCCCTCGTCGCCGACGGCGCCGTGCTCGCCGTGGACGACACGTACGGCCCCGGCGCGATCATCGGCACCCTCGGCGCCTGGGTACTGCTCACGCTGGTCCTCCAGCTGCGCAGCCAGGCCGACCCCGACGAGCGGATGTACGGCCTCATGGCCTCCGTGGCCTCCGCCGCGCTCGCGATCGTGTGCGCCGGCTACCTGGCCGCCGACTCCGCCGCCGTCAGCGTCGGCGCGGTGGCCGTCGCGGTCGCCGTGTTCGCCCGCGCGCTGCCGCTGCCGCCCCCGGCCTCCATCGGGGTCTCGCTGGCCGCGGCCGCCGGAGCCGGCATCGCGGTCGGCGGACTGACCTCCGTCGGGGCGAGCGGGGCGCTGCTCGGCCTGGCCGCCGGGGTGTGCGCGCTGATCGGGCTGCGCGTGGCCGCGTACGACTACCCGTCCAAGTTCGTCCACATGACGGCGGGTGTCGCGCTGCCGCTGGCGGCCGCCGCTCCCGCCGTCTACCTGATCGGGCGGGTGGTCGGCTGACGCCGGGGTCCGCCGTGTGCCTGGGCCGGTCGTCCTCCGCGGCCGGCCCGCGCCGGGTGGCGGCGGGAGTCACAGTGGCGCTGACGGCCTCCGTACGGGCGACCATGGTCCACTAGAACGCACGTACCGATCTACAGGGGGAGGGCGCGTGCGGTTCCTGCGTGTCGTTGTGATCATCGGAGTGGTGCTGGGGGCGCTGTTCGCGGGCGCCGACCGCTGGGCGGTCGACTATGCCGAGAACCGGCTGGCCGAGCGCATCCAGGCCCGGGAGGGTCTGGCGGGGGACACGGAGGTGGACATCCACGGGTTCCCGTTCCTGACCCAGGCGCTGAGCCACGACCTCGACCGGGTCGACGTGAAGCTGAAGGGCGTCGAGGCGGTCTCGGACGGCCGCAAGGCGCGGCTCTCGCAGCTCGACGCCAGCTTCCACGGCGTGAAGCTGAACGGGGACTACAGCGGGGGCACCGCCGAGCGGGCCGAGGGCTCGGCCCTCGTCACGTACCAGGACCTGACCGCGGCCTCGGAGAAAGGGGTGACGGTCACGTACGGCGGGGCGCCGGGCAAGGTGAAGGTGACGGCGGCAGTGGAGTTCCTCGGCCGCAAACTCGCCCCCAGTGTCGTGTCGACCGTCACGCTCGTGGACGCCCCGGGCGGCGGCAAGATGGTCCGGGTCCGGGCCGACGAGGTGCCGGGCGGGGGGCTCCCCGGCATCGAGGGCGTGGTCCGCAAGAAGACCGACTTCGACCAGCGGCTCGACGGCAGCCTGCCGGCCGGGCTCCGGCTGACCGCGCTGACCTCGGACGAGGCCGGCGTACACCTCACCCTGAGCGGCTCGAACGTGGTGCTGGCCGGATCGTGAGACGGAGCGGTCCGATCCGCAGAAGGCCGGGCCGCACGAAGACCCCCGGAGGCGGTGCGGCAGCCGCCCGGGGGCATGCGCGTCCCAACATTCGGACGATCCTGTCTCGAAATATGACACGCCGGTGACAGGGCGGCCGATTCGTCCCTACGATCCATGGCTATGAAGCATCAGCAGGCGGACCTCACGAAGCGACGGGCAGTAGACCTGTGTCGCGTCGCCGCCATGCTCTGTCGATCCATGTGACCTGTGAGCGCTTCCGCTCCATCAGCCGGACGACCGTCCTTCCCGTGTGACCGCACCGCAGCCGCCCCCTCCTGCCCACTGACGCCTCCCCGCGCAGTGCCCGAGGCCACCGCCCGCAGCGGTACGCACCCGCAGTACCCGCAGACCGCCCCGCAGCACCTGCACAGCACGCCCCGCCGCACACTGCCCCGGAGGAGAACACCATGAGCCGCAGCGACGTCCTCGTAGACGCCGACTGGGTCGAGGCCCACCTGAACGACGCCGACGTCGTCATCGTCGAGGTGGACGAGGACACGTCCGCGTACGACAAGAACCACATCACCAACGCCGTCCGGATCGACTGGAAGCAGGACCTCCAGGACCCGGTCCGCCGCGACTTCGTGGACCAGGAGGGCTTCGAGAAGCTCCTCTCCGCCAAGGGCATCTCCAACGACGACACCGTCGTCCTCTACGGCGGCAACAACAACTGGTTCGCGTCCTACGCCTACTGGTACTTCAAGCTGTACGGCCACCAGGACGTCCGCCTCCTCGACGGCGGCCGCAAGAAGTGGGAGCTCGACTCCCGCGACCTGGTCGACGGCACCGAGGTCCCGAACCGCCCGGCCACCCAGTACAAGGCCCAGCCGCAGGACTCCTCGATCCGCGCCTTCCGCGACGACGTCGTGGCCGCGATCGGCGCCCAGAACCTGGTCGACGTCCGCTCGCCCGACGAGTTCTCCGGCAAGCTGCTCGCCCCGGCGCACCTCCCGCAGGAGCAGTCGCAGCGCCCCGGCCACGTGCCGAGCGCCCGCAACATCCCGTGGTCGAAGAACGCCAACGACGACGGCACCTTCAAGTCCGACGAAGAGCTGGTCGCCCTCTACGAGGCCGAGCAGGTCGATCTGTCGAAGGACACCATCGCGTACTGCCGCATCGGTGAGCGCTCCGCGCTGACCTGGTTCGTGCTGCACGAGCTCCTGGGCCAGGAGAACGTCAGGAACTACGACGGCTCCTGGACCGAGTACGGCTCCCTGGTCGGCGTGCCGATCGAGCTCGGCCCCAACAAGTAACCAGACCACGACCGGGCACGCGACGCCCCTCGTAGTACGACCTCTCCAGGACAGGACAGAGAACATGTGTGGAGCACAGATCGGCGGGCCCGACCTCGCCACGCTCAAGCCCGGTGAGACCGCCATCCAGGGTCAGGTGACCAAGGACGGTGAGCCCGTCAGCGGGTACGTGCGCCTGCTCGACTCGACCGGCGAGTTCACCGCCGAGGTCCCGACCTCGGCGACCGGCCAGTTCCGCTTCTACGCGGCGACCGGCTCGTGGACCCTGCGCGCGCTGGTCCCCGGCGCCCAGGCGGACCGCGCCGTGGTCGTGGCCGAGGCCGGCGGCGTGACGGACGTGGCGATCGCGGTCTGACGACCGCGCTGCTCACGCAGCAGCAGATGAACCGGCCGGAGGGCCGCACCCCAGGGGGTTGGACGCCACTGGAACGGGGTGCGGCCCTTCGCGCCGTCCGCCTCCGGCCCTACCCTGGAGACATGTACGCCCGGCGGCGCCGCGTCTACTTCCTCCTCATGGGCGGATGCATCTTCCTCTTCGTATCCGCCTGGTCCTTCGTGCGCCTGTTCTCGGTGGAGGCGGCCGTGGCCCTGTGCGTGGTCGCCATGGTCATCCCGCCGGTCGCCGCAATGATCGCGAACCGGCGCGGTCCGGACGACCGCTGGTGGGACGACCCCTCGGGTGACCCGAAATCCGACGAGTGGTGGGACGAGCTCGACGGAAAGCGGCGTCGCGAGGATTGACGAGCGGGCACCTGAAGTCCCCCGGGGAGTCCCCGCAGCCCGCCGGGTACTCCGGCACGTTCAGCAGCAGCGGCCTCAGCCTGTACCAGGAGCCGAAGCCCCTCAACGGGGACGAGCGGACCAAGCTCGGACGCATCCAGGCGGGTGACGTCCAAGGCGTGATCATCCAGACCCGCAAGGGCGACGTGGCCACCGTCCCCTTCCACCAGACGGTGGTCCTGCAGAGCCAGCTGCTGGGCTGATCACCCGCGCGAGGCGTGTGCGGCCTACCTCACGGAGTGCGCCGGTTCCCGGGCCAGTAGGCTTGGGGACCGGCCCCGTACACGCCCACATCACTCCGAGGAGCACCCCGTGCTTGAGGCATTCTTCACCTCCCTGCTGGTCCTGGTCTGCGTCGGCGTGCTCGCCTTCACCGGTCTCGCAGTGAAGAAGCTGTACCAGGGCCAGCGCTGATCATCCGATCGGCCGCCGCCCCGGACCCGGAACCCCTCCCACAGATCGCCTGAGCAGCCATTCATGATCCAGATCCCGTCCGACCTGAACCCGGGCCTCGTCCCCCTCGCCTTCCTCCTCGGCACCTGGGAGGGCGCGGGCGTCTTCGACTTCCCCGGTGAGGAGAAGTGCAACTTCGGCCAGGAAGTCGTCTTCAGCCACGACGGCCGGGACTTCCTGGAGTACACCTCCCGCAGCTGGGTCCTCGACGCCGAGGGCAACAAGGTGCGGCCGCTGGAGTCCGAGTCCGGCTACTGGCGCATCGACAAGGACCGCAAGGTCGAGATCGTCATGGTCCGCGACCAGGGCGTCGTCGAGGTCTGGTACGGCGAGCTCGCCGACCAGAAGCCCCAGATCGACCTGGCCACGGACGCCGTCGCCCGGACCGCCGCCTCCGGCCCGTACAGCGGTGGCAAGCGGCTCTACGGCTACGTGAAGGGCGACCTCATGTGGGTCGGCGAGAAGGCCACCCCGGACGTCGAGCTGCGCCCGTACATGTCGGCCCAGCTCAAGAAGGTCGTCACCCCCGAGGAGGTCGCCGAGATGGCGCGCAACCTCCCGGACATGCCGGACGACGGCATCGCTTTCTTCCGCTGAGCGGACGTCCACAGACTGTGCAAGAAGGGGAGCGCGGGCCGGCCCGCGCTCCCCTTCGCGCACTTACACTGGCCGGGTGGGGACCATCGGAGACACCGGAAGCACTGACTGGAAGAGCGACCTGCGGCAGCGCGGATACCGGCTGACCCCGCAGCGCCAGCTCGTGCTGGAAGCGGTCGACACCCTGGAGCACGGCACCCCGGACGAGATCCTCGCCCAGGTGCGCAAGACCGCGTCCGGGGTCAACATCTCCACCGTCTACCGCACGCTGGAGCTCCTGGAGGAGCTGAAACTGGTCTCGCACGCCCACCTCGGGCACGGGGCCCCGACGTACCACCTCGCCGACCGGCACCACCACATCCACCTGGTGTGCCGCGAGTGCACCGAGCTGATCGAGGCGGACGTGGACATCGCCGCCGAGTTCACCGCGAAGCTCCGCGCCACCTTCGGCTTCGAGACCGACATGAAGCACTTCGCGATCTTCGGACTCTGCAAGAAGTGCGCCGCCAAGCAGCACGACGCTCCGGCATAGGAGCGGGCCGGGCCGGGTCGTAGGCTTGGTGGCATGACCAGCAGCCCCTTGCTCCATCTCCCCGGCGCCGTACCGGCCGAAGGCCGCGACGAGGGCGTCGCCGCCCACTACGGAGAGCTGTACGGCGAACAGCGCGCGCTCGCCGACGGCCGCGGTTTCGTGGACCTCTCGCACCGCGGAGTCGTCACCGTCACCGGACCGGAGCGGCTGAGCTGGCTGCACCTGCTGCTCACCCAGCACCTCACGGAACTCCCGCCCGGGCAGGCGACCGAGGCGCTGATCCTCTCCGCGAACGGCCACATCGAGCACGCGCTCTACCTCGTCGACGACGGCGAGACCGTGTGGGCGCACGTGGAGCCCGGCACCCAGGAGGCGCTGGTCGCCTACCTGGAGTCGATGAAGTTCTTCTACCGCGTCGAAGTCGCCGACCGGACCGCCGACTTCGCCGTCGTGCACCTGCCGGCCGGCTCCATCGCCGAGGTCGCCGAGGAGCACGCCGTACGGGAGACCGCGTACGGCCGCGACGTGTTCCTGCCCCGCGGTGAGCTGGAGGCCTTCGCCGCCGCGCACGGCCCGGCCGCCGGGCTGCTCGCCTACGAGGCCCTGCGGGTGGAGGCGCACCGGCCGCGGCTCGGCCTGGAGACCGACCACCGAACCATCCCGCACGAGCTGGGCTGGATCGGCACCGCCGTGCACCTGCAGAAGGGCTGCTACCGCGGCCAGGAGACCGTGGCCCGCGTCCACAACCTCGGCAAGCCCCCGCGCCGTCTGGTCTTCCTGCACCTGGACGGCTCCGAGGTGCTCCTCCCGGCGCACGGCGCCCCGGTCCGGCTCGCCGCAGACGGGGAGGAGGGCCGCCAGCTGGGCTTCGTGACCACCGCGGTCCGCCACCACGAGCTGGGCCCGATCGCCCTCGCGCTGGTCAAGCGGAACGTGCCGGTCGACGCGCCGCTGCTGGCCGGGACGACGGCCGCCGCGCAGGAGGTCGTCGTAGCCCCGTGATCGGGGCTCGGCGCTTCAGACGTCGATGACGATGGTGAACGGGCCGTGGTTGGTGAGCGAGACCCGCATGTCCGCGCCGAACCGGCCCGTCTCCACCGTCGCCCCCAGCCCGCGCAGCTGCCGGACGACCTCGTCGACCAGCGGTTCGGCGACCTCGCCCGGCGCCGCCGCGTTCCACGTGGGGCGGCGGCCCTTGCGGGCGTCTCCGTACAGGGTGAACTGCGAGATCACCAGCAGCGGCGCATCCACGTCGCTGCAGGACTTCTCCGCCTCCAGGATCCGCACGGACCAGAGCTTGCGCGCCAGCTGCGCCGCCTTCTCCGGGGTGTCGTCGTGGGTCACCCCCACCAGCACGCACAGCCCCTCGCCGACGATCTCGCCGACGGTCTCGCCGGCCACGACGACGCTCGCGCCGTCCACCCTCTGCACCACTGCTCGCATACCACCTGTGTACCAGGCGTGCACCCAACAGGGGCCGATCGGGTGGCGTGGGACTGCACCTGCACCACGGAGAGTGGCACGATGCACGCAGGCGGTGCTTCTCCCCGGTCCCACGGGCCGGGGGAGACCCCATGCACCGGTCGAGGGGACGGACACGTTCACATGAATATCTCTGGTACCTCCGTACCTGCATCACCCGCGGCTGTTCCGACAGGAACGGTCAGACCCCCCGTGCAGCGCATGGGCGACGGGCAGGCGCCGACCACGCCCGCCACCGCCCTCGGGCTGCCGGAACTGCGCACGCTCCGCCGCGACGCACAGCGCGACGAGGCCGACCTGAGCTACGTACGCAGACTCCTCCAGGGCCGGATCGACATCCTGCGCGCCGAACTGGCCCGGCGCAGCGACCCGGAGGCCCCGGTGCCCCCGGAACCCCCGGTGGTCGACCGGCTCTCGGAGATCCTCGCCGACGCGCCGTCCAGCCGCAGCGCCTCCGCCCGGCACGTCACGCTCGGCACCCCGCACAGCGAGGAGTACCGGCTGCTGGCCGCGGAGATGCTGTCCGACGTGGAACTGTCGGACCTGGACGCCCGGACCGACGGTGAACTGCACGACGCGATGGGCCGGTTGGTGCGGTACGAACAGCAGGTGTCGCGGCGCCGGCAGCAGCTCCAGCGCACGGCGGACGACTGCAGTGCGGAGATCACCCGGCGCTACCGGGAGGGGGAGGCCCAGGTGGACGACCTGCTGGTGTAGCCGTCGGCCGGGGTCCGGGAACGGCAGGGAAATTCAGGCGACTCGGGCCCGGGCGGCGGTTAGCGTGGCCGGATGAGCGCAGACGTCCGGCCGATCGCCGAGTCCGAATTCCCCGAGTGGCTGCGAGCCGTGAACACCGGCTTCCTGCGCCCCGACCGGGTCTCCGAGTCCGACGTGGCCCAGCGGGCCAAGTACACCGACCTGGGGCGCACCCTGGGAGCCTTCGACGCCGGCACGGGCCGCTGCGTGGCCAGCTTCCGCTCCTTCGCCCAGGAGCTGACCGTGCCCGGCGGGGCGACCGTGGCCGCGAGCGCCGTCACCAACGTCGCCGTGCTGCCCACGCACCGCCGCCAGGGACTGCTGACCCGGATGATGGCCACCGAGCTGGCCGCCGCGAAGGCCCGCGGCGACGTCGTGGCCACGCTGATCGCCGCCGAGTACCCGATCTACGGGCGGTACGGGTTCGGGCCCGCCGCCTCGATCGCCGAGTGGGAGATCGACGTGAGCCGCACCGGGCTCGACCCGCGCTGGTCCGGGCCCGCGGACGGTGGGCGGATCGAGCTGGTGGACGTGGCCGAGGCGCGGACGATCGGCCCCGGACTGCACGAGCGGCTGCGGGCGGTCTCGGCCGGCACGGTCGGCCGGGACGCGCGCTGGTGGAGCCTGGCCACCGGGGCGGAGGAGATGTCCCACCGCCCGTACCAGGACAAGTTCCACGCCGTGTACCGGACGGCCGACGGCGAGCCGGCCGGTCTCGTCGTGTACACGTCCGACGACCACTGGACTGACGGGAAGGTCCCCCTCAACACCGTGCAGGTCAAGGACCTGATCGCGGTCACCCCGCAGGCGCAGCGCGCGCTGTGGCACTTCCTGTGCTCCATCGACTGGGTGCTGAAGGTCCGCACCGGCCACCGCGCCCCCGACGACCTCGTCGCACACCTGCTGCCCGACCCGCGCGCGGCCAGGATCGTGACGGCCTCGGACTTCCTGTGGGTGCGCGTGCTGGACGTCGTACGGGCGCTGAGCGCGCGGACGTACGCCGTGCCCGGGGTCCTCGTACTCGACGTGGTGGACGAGGCCGGGCCTGCCGCCGGCCGCTACCGGCTCGACGCGGGCACGGGTGAGTGCACGGTCACCGGGGAGCCGGCGGACCTGCGCCTCGACGTGTCGGTGCTGGGCTCCCTGTACCTCGGCGACGAGTCGGCGGTGCGCCTCGGCGCGCTCGGGCGGATCGCGGAGGAACGGCCCGGGGCGCTGGCGCACGCGGACGCGGTGTTCCGCACCGCCCGCCGCCCGTGGTGCCCGGACGTCTTCTGACCCCCCCGCATGGCACTGTTGATGCAAAACCGAGGAATGGGACACGTGGCTTCGATTGTGGAAACCCTGCGCGCGGCAGGCTGCGTCTTCGCGGAGGAGGAGGCGGAGTTGCTGACGGCTGCCGCCGAGGACGACGGGCACCTGGCGGCCCTGGTGGCCCGCCGGGCCGGCGGCGAACCGCTGGAACACGTCGTCGGCTGGGCCGAGTTCTGCGGACTGCGGATGCGGGTGGGCGCGGGGGCGTTCGTCCCGCGCAGGCGGACCGAGTTCCTTGTCGGGGAAGCCGTGGCCCTGGCCGGGCCCGACGCCGTGGTGCTGGACCTGTGCTGCGGGGTCGGCGCGCTGGGCGCGGCGGTGGCGGCGCAGCTGGGCCCCCGGGTGGAACTGCACGCGGCGGACATCGACCCGGCGGCGCTGGCGTACGCGCGGCTCAACGTGGCCCCGTACGGCGGGCAGGTCCACGAGGGCGACCTGTACGCCGCGCTCCCCGACTCGCTGCGCGGCCGGGTGGACCTCATGGTGGTGAACGCTCCGTACGTGCCGACGGAGGAGATCGGGCTGCTCCCCTCGGAGGCCCGCGACCACGAGCCGCTGACCTCCCTGGACGGCGGCCCGGACGGCCTGGACATCCACCGCCGGGTCGCGGCGGGGGCCCTGCCCTGGCTGGCCCCGGGCGGCAGGCTGCTGATCGAGACGAGCGCCCGCCAGTCCCCGCAGACGGCCTCGGCCCTGTCGGCGTCGGGCCTCGCGGTCCGCGCGGCCACCTCGGAGGAGCTGTACGCAACGGTCCTGATCGGAACCCGCGCGGCCTGACCCGCGCGGCCCGGGGAATGCCGGGGGGCACGAGGGCCCCGGCGAGGGACCGGCCGGCCCGGCGAGCCCACCGCGTCCGCTCCCGGACCTCGCGCACGGACAACACGGCGGCTCGGCACCTGAGTTGACGGGCCGACGGGTCCTCCCCCGGACGGGGGAGGGGGCGCGGCCCGGGTCCTTCGCGGGGGTGGCGCCGGGGCCGTTCGCGGGGCCGATGCCGGGGGACCGGGCCGCCGACACGATGGTGTCCATGACGAAGACTCGGCAGAACCGACCCACCGCAACGGCCGCGCCCCGCTGGGCCGTCCGGGCCGCGCACGTCACCGCGCTCCTCGCCCTGCCGTCCGGCGTCTGGCGGCTGCTGCTGGGCGCGGGCTTCCTCGCCGGGTACACGGAAGCCGGGTACGCGGCCGCCGGCATCCCCGGCTGGGGCCGCGTCTACGTGGTCGCCCTCAGCCTGGCCACCGAACTGCTCGCGCTGCTCACGCTCGGCCTGGTCCGGTCCTGGGGCGAGGTGCTCCCGTCCCGGGTCCCGTTCTTCGGCGGCCGCCGGGTCCCGCCGCGGCCGGTCACGGTGGCGGCCGGCGCCGGGGCGGTGGGGCTGATCCTCCTGTGGACCCCGTTCACCTTGTGGTGGAGCCTCCCGCACCCGGACATGACGGCCCTGGGGGCCACGGTCGCGGGCTTCCTCTACCTCCCCCTCGTCGCCTGGGGTCCCCTCCTGGTGGCGGTCACGGTCTCGTACCATCGCCGCCACCGCGCCCGGGACTGAGGGCCGGTCGCCGCCCGCGCGGTTCCCCGACGGCCCACGGGGAGCTGCCCGTCGGCCTTACGCTGGCAGGGTGATGCTGGAGGATCTCGTACGGCTGCGCCGGGCCCGGGACACGATGGACCGCGACTACGCCCAGCCCCTGGACGTCGCGGCGCTGGCGCGCGTCGCCCTGATGTCGCCGGGGCACTTCTCCCGCAGCTTCCGGGCCGCCTTCGGGGAGACCCCGTACAGCTACCTCATGACCCGCCGTGTCGAGCGGGCCAAGGCGCTGCTGCGGCGGGGCGACCTGAGCGTGACGGAGGTCTGCTTCGAGGTGGGCTGTACCTCGCTGGGGTCGTTCAGCTCGCGTTTCACCGAGCTGGTCGGCGAGACCCCGAGCGCGTACCGGGCCCGCAGCCACGACCCGGGCGCGGCCATTCCGGCGTGCATCGCCAAGATCCTGACGCGGCCGGTCCGGAACGGACCCGCCGGGAACGGACCGGTCGAGGGTGGGGAAGCGGAAAGTCCCGCCCGCGCTTAGCGTCGGATGCATGGAAATCAAGCTGTCCCAGTGCTTCATCGCGGTCGACGACCACGACAAGGCGCTCACCTTCTACCGCGACGCGCTCGGCCTCGAAGTGCGCAACGACGTGGCGTTCGAGGGGATGCGCTGGGTGACCGTCGGGGCCCCCTCGCAGCCGGACGTGGAGATCGTCCTCGAACCGCCGGCCGCGAACCCGAACGCCGCGCCCGCCGACCGGCAGGCGATGGCCGAGCTGCTGGCCAAGGGCATGCTGCGCGGCGTGATCTTCTCCACCGACGACTGCGACGCCGCCTTCGAGCACATCCGGGCCGCGGGCGGCGAGGTGCTCCAGGAGCCGGCCGACCAGCCCTACGGCGTCCGTGACTGCGCCTTCCGCGACCCGGCCGGCAACATGCTCCGAATCACCCAGCCCCTCGGCCGGTGACGGCGCGCCCGTGGGTGATTTTGCAAGCGGCTGCTTGCAATAGTTAGCAGAGTCCGGCAGGATCAGGGCATGGCATCGCTCAACGTCGGAAATCTCGGCGAGTACCTCCGCGAGCAGCGGCGGCAGGCCCAGCTTTCGCTGCGGCAGCTGGCCGACGCGGCGGGGGTGTCGAATCCGTACCTGAGCCAGATCGAGCGCGGGCTGCGCAAGCCGAGCGCGGACATCCTCCAGCAACTGGCCAAGGCGCTGCGGATCTCCGCGGAGACGCTGTACGTGCAGGCCGGGATCCTCGACGAGCGGGACCGCGACGAGGTCGAGACACGGGCCGTCATACTCGGCGACCCGTCCATCAGTGAGCGGCAGAAGCAGGTGCTGCTCCAGATCTACGACTCGTTCCGCAAGGAGAACGCGGCCGAGGCCGATGCGGCCGACGCGGCCGGCACGCACGACGAGATGCACCCTACGAACTGAACTGTGATCCGGGAGGACCAGCCACATGGCCATCGCCGATGACCTGAAGAAGACCCTCACCGACCCGACTCCGCTCTACTTCGCCGCCGGCACCGCCGACCTCGCGGTGCAGCAGGCCAAGAAGGTGCCCGGGCTCATCGAGCAGCTGCGCGCCGAGGCCCCCGTGCGCATCGAGGCCGTGAAGAACACCGACCCGAAGATCGTGCAGCAGAAGGCCAGGGAGGCGCAGGAGGCGGTCACCGCCAAGTTCGCCGAGATGTTCACCGCGATCGACCCGAAGAAGCTCGGGGAGACCGCGCAGGACCTGGCGCTGCGCGGCGTCGGCGTGGCCGCCGAGTACGCCGTGCGCGCCAAGGAGACCTACGACAAGGTCGCCGAGCACGGCGAGCAGACCGTACGGACGTGGCGGGGCGAGGTCTCCGAGGAGATCGTCGACATCGCGGTCGCCGTCGAGCCGGGCCCGGAGCAGGAGCCGGCGGCCGCCGACGCCTCGGCCGACGCCCCGGGCGAGGAGAAGCCCGCCGCCAGGAGGACCGCCCCGGCGCGCAAGGCCAACGCGAAGAAGGCCGCCGCAGTGTCGGGCGACGAGAGCTGAGTCACGGACGGATTCCGTGACGACGGGCATGACGGCGGGCCGGGCACCAGCGGGGTGTCCGGCCCGTTGTTCTCTGCGAGGGCCCCTCTGCCGGTAGCGTGGAGAGGGGTGGCATCAGGCGTGCGAAGCGTGAGAAGGCGGTCAGGGCGATGTTGATGAACGGGTTCGATAACGGAGTGCTCCCGTTGCTCGGGTTCGCCATGCTGGCACTCGCCGTCGTGGCCTTCGTTTTCGCGCTGCTGGCACGCGAGGACGCCTACCGCGCCGCCGACAAGCAGACCAAGACGTTCTGGCTGGTCATCCTCGGGGTCACCGCGGTGGTGGACTTCTTCCTGGGGATGCTGTTCCTGGAGATCGCCGGCCTCGTGGCCACCATCGTGTTCCTCGTCGACGTGCGCCCGGCCCTCAAGCAGGTCTCGGGCGGCGGTGGCGGCCGGCGCAGCGGTGGCAGCAGCAGCGACGGGCCGTACGGGCCGTACAACGGCGGGCGCTGACGGGCGCTCGGGCGTTCCGGCGCCCCGGAGGTTCGGGCGAATCAGGCGGCTCCGGCAGTCCGGCGGCCCCGGTGCTCCGGCCGTGGCGCCGCTGCGGCCCGCGGTCCGGCTCAGCCCTCCGTGCGGGAGAGCAGGACCACGGCCACGTCGTCCGTGAGCTCGCCGCCGTTGAGGCGCCGGGCCTCGGTGACGGAGGCTTCCAGCAGGCCCTCGCCGCTCAGGCCGCAGTCGAGGTGCCGGTTGATCATCTCGACCATCCCGTCCTGGCCGAGCCGCTCCCTGCCTTCGCCGATGCGGCCCTCGATCAGGCCGTCGGTGTAGAGCATCAGGCTCCACGTGCCGCCCAGCTCGACGTGGCGGCGGGGCCAGCGGGCCTTCGGCAGCAGGCCGAGTGCCGGGCCGCTGTTCTCGTACGGGAGGAGCTGCGCGCGGCGGCCCGGCCGGGATATCAGCGGGGCCGGATGGCCGGCCAGGCAGAGGCCCGCGCGGCGGCCGTCGGGGGAGATGTCCACCGTGCACAGGGTCGCGAAGATCTCCTCGCAGGGGCGCTCCACCTCCAGGACCTCCTGGAGGGTCGAGAGCAGCTCGTCGCCGCACAGGCCGGCCAGGGTCAGGGCGCGCCAGGCGATGCGGAGCTCCACGCCGAGGGCGGCCTCGTCCGGGCCGTGGCCGCAGACGTCGCCGATCATGGCGTGGACGGTGCCGTCGGGGGTGCGGACGGTGTCGTAGAAGTCGCCGCCGAGGAGGGCGCGGCTGCGGCCGGGGCGGTAGCGGGCCGCGAAGCGGAGGTCGGAGCCTTCGAGGAGGGGGTTGGGGAGCAGGCCCCGTTCGAGGCGGGCGTTCTCCTGGGCCCGAAGTTTCGATTCTGCAAGCTTGTACTGGGCGATGTCCGCCCGTTTCCTCTCCACGGCGTAGCGGATCGCCCGGCTGAGGAGGCGGCCGTCCAGCTCGTCGCGGAAGAGGAAGTCCTGCGCGCCGACCCGGACGGCCTCGGCGGCGCGCTCGGCGTCGGCCTCGGCGGTGAGGACGAGGACGGCGTGGCGGGGCGCGATCCGCAGCACCTCGCGGAGGATGGCCAGCTGGTCGACGGCGGTGTCGGTGGCGACCGCGGTACGGGAGCCGGAGGCCCCCGCCGCGGATCCCGTCCCGTCCAGGGAGAGGTCCAGCAGGATGCAGTGCACGTCCTGCGTGAGCAGGCGCGCGGCCTCGGTGAGGTTGCGGGCGGTGCGGAGCCGGATGCGGTGCCGGTCGGCGTCGAGGATCTCGGGGACGGTGAGCCCGCCTGCGGGGTCGTCCTCGATCACGAGCAGGGTCAGCGACGCCTGGGGTGGGGAGGCGTGCGGGGCTGCAGGCGGAGTCGCCTGAGCGCTCTCCGTGGCGGGGATGTCCCTCTGTCGAGGTACGGGTACGGCCATCGTCTCCGGTTCCTTCCCTCCCCCCGAGGGTGCGTCCGGCCGACCCTAGCGGTCGGTGGCCGGAGAGCGGAATGGTGTTCCGGGCCAAGGCCGCAGTCATATGCCTTATCGCGGGGGAAAATCCGCCTCGCTGGATGACCGCCGAATGACAAACGTCACGGCCGAGGCCGTCGCGGTCCCGTCTGGCGGGACGTCGCGAAAGCCCCCCGGGGGTTGCCTCGGCCGGCGCCTTCCCGGCCCGCCCGCCGAGCGTACGCAGGGTCCCGCGCGACGTGACCGCCGGGCGGGGCTTCCCGAGGTGCCGGTGCCGGTGCCGGCGCCGGCACCGGCGGCAGCGGCAGACGCCGCCGCGGTCACGCGTCGGGGCGGACCACTGCCTTGATCGGCATCGAGCCCGCGCCGGTCAGGGTGATGTTGCGGCCCGGGCGGGGGGCGTGGACGATCGCGCCGTCGCCCACGTACATCCCCACGTGGCTCGCGTCGTCGAAGTAGATGATCAGGTCACCCGGCCGCATGTCCTTGATCGCGACCTTCGGCAGCAGTCGCAGCTGCTCCTGCGAGGTGCGCGGGATGCCCTTGCCCGCCGCGAGCCAGGCCTGCGAGGTGAGGCCGGAGCAGTCGAAGGAGTCCGGGCCCTCGGCGCCCCACTTGTACGGCTTGCCGATCTGCCCCGTGGCGAACCGGACCGCCTTCTTCCCTGACTCCGACGCCGAGCTGTTGATCTCCTTCAGCACGCCCGTCGACAGCCACGACGTCTGCGCCTTGTACTGCGCGTCCTGTTCCAGCTGGATCAGCCGGGCCTTCTCCTCGGCCTCCAGCTTGCTCTCCAGCGACTCCGCCGCCTTGATCTTCTCCTCGATCTGCTTCTTCGAGGTCTCCTGCTTGACCCGGTTGGCTTCCAGCTTCTCCCACTGCGCGCTCGCGTCCTTCGCGTACTGCTGCAAGTCGCCCTGGGTGCGGTTCATTTCGGACAGGAGGTCCGCGGTCGCCTTCTCGCCCTGGCGGATCCGGTCCGCTCCGTCGAGGAACTGGCTCGGGCTGCCGCTCAGGGCCAGCTGCGCGCCGGCCGGCATCCCGCCCGAGCGGTACTGGGCGCGCGCGGCGGCCCCCGCCCGGTTCTTCAGGGCCGTGATCCGGTCCTGGCCGGCCACCACCTGCTTCGCGATCTCGACGATCTTGGCGGACTGTGCCTTCGTCTCGCTGTCGGCGAGGTTGTACGCGTCCGTCGCCGTGCCCGCCTGGTGGTACAGCTCGTCGATCTCCTTGCGCACCTGCTCAAGGGACTTGGCACCCGGTTCGGGCAGCGGCGCAGCCTGGGCAGCGCCCGTCATGCCCGACACCGCGAGCAGCGCCGTCGCACACAGCAGCGTGAGAGCGGACGAACCCCTCCACCGCCTACGCTCCACGGTCCCCATGGCCCCCCCAAGGTGCCCCGAGCCGGATCCGCCGTCGGACCGGCATCACATCTGACTATTCATCAGTAACTTTGCACTGCCTTCGGGATGGTGCCACGAGTCGGTGAATTCCAACACCCTCACGGGCATCCCCACGATCTTGTCCGCCCGTTGCCGGTTCCGCCCCAGTCCCCCACACCCGTCCCCGACGCTCAACGGGCCACACCGGCGACCGGTTCCCCGCCGCGCCACATTCACCCCGCCGGGCGCAACGCCTCCCAGCGCACCGTCAGTTCCCCCTGCCGCCACCGCCCCGGGCCGTCCGCCAGCGGCCAGTCCGCGGCCAGCGCCCGCGCCGTCCGGATCCAGCGCTGCCGCGCCCCGTACGAGGCGTACGGGGCCGCCGCCGCCCACGCCCGGTCGAAGTCGCGCAGGAAGGCGTGCACCGGTTCGCCCGGCACATTGCGGTGGATGAGCGCCTTCGGCAGCCGCTCCGCCAGGTCCGAGGGGCGCTCCAGGGAGCCGAGCCGGGTCGCGAACGTCACCGTGCGCGCCCCCTCGGGCCCCAGCGCGACCCACACATGGCGCCGCCCGATCTCGTCACAGGTGCCCTCGACGAGCAGCCCGTCCGGGGCCAGCCGCGCACACAGCCGCTCCCAGACCGCCGCCACCTGCTCCTCGTCGTACTGGCGCAGTACGTTCGCCGCGCGGATCAGCGCCGGCCGGGCCCCGCCCTCCAGCGGAACCTCGAACCCCCCGTGCCGGAAGCTGAGCCCCTCCCGCTCGTACGGCTTCGCCCCCGCGACCCGCGCCGGCTCGATCTCGATGCCGACCACGCGCACCCGCGGCGCCGCCTCCCGCAGCCGTGCCAGCAGCTCCACCGCCGTCCACGGCGCGGCCCCGTAGCCGAGGTCCACCGCGACCGGCGCCTCCGCACGGCGCAGCGCCGCCCCGTGCGTGGCCGCGATCCAGCGGTCCATGCGGCGCAGCCGGTTCGGGTTCGTCGTCCCGCGCGTCACCGTGCCCACGGGGCGGGCCCGGCCGCCCGGGCTGCCGGCGCGGCTGGGGGGCGGAGTGGCGCGGGAGGACATGCGCCGAGCGTAAGCGGAGCGCCCCCGCCGAAGGAAAAGCGCGCAAGCGGGCAGGCCGCGGAGCAAACGCCGAAGAAAAAAGATCGCCCCCCGGAATGCGGGACACGGCCGTTCGGGTTGCACTCCTTGAAGGGCGCCCCGTGCGCTCCGTCGCCATGCCCTGCCCGCCCCGCCATGCCGTCGTCCGAGCGAGAGGAACTGCTCCCTTGAGCCAGTACGTGTCCCGCCTCGGCGGCCGGATCGCCGCCGCCCGCGGCACCCGCCACGACCCGCCCCGCCTGCGCCTGCCGGCCGTCGGCCACCACCGCAAGCCGCGCCGCGTCGCCATGCTCAGCGTGCACACCTCACCGCTGCACCAGCCCGGCACCGGCGACGCCGGCGGCATGAACGTGTACATCGTGGAGCTGGCCAAGCGCCTCGCCGCGATCGGCATCGAGGTCGAGATCTTCACCCGCGCCAGCGAGGGCGGCCTCCCGCCCGTCGTCGAGCTGGCCCCCGGAGTCCTCGTCCGGCACGTGGACGCGGGCCCGTACGAAGGCCTCGCCAAGGAGGAGCTCCCGGCCCAGCTGTGCGCCTTCACCCACGGCGTCATGCAGGCCTGGGCCGGCCACCGGCCCGGCTACTACGACCTCGTCCACTCCCACTACTGGCTCTCCGGGCACGTGGGCTGGCTCGCCGCCGAGCGCTGGGGCGTCCCCCTCGTGCACGCGATGCACACCATGGCCAAGGTCAAGAACGCCGCCCTGGCCGAGGGCGACACCCCCGAGCCCGCCGCCCGCGTCATCGGCGAGACCCAGATCGTGGCCGCCGCCGACCGGCTCATCGCGAACACCACCGAAGAGGCAGAGGAGCTCGTCCGGCACTACGACGCCGACCCCGGAAAGGTGGCCGTCGTCCATCCCGGCGTGAACCTGGAACGGTTCACCGTCGGCGACGGCCGGGCCGCCGCCCGCGCCCGCCTCGGCCTGCCGCAGGACGCCGTCATCCCGCTCTTCGCCGGGCGGATCCAGCCGCTCAAGGCCCCCGACATCCTGCTGCGCGCCGTCGCCGAGCTCGTCGACCGGGACCCGGCGCTCCGCCGGAGCCTCTTCGTCCCCGTCGTCGGCGGCCCCAGCGGCAGCGGCCTCGCCAAGCCGGAGGGGCTCCAGAAGCTCGCGGCGACGCTCGGCATCGCCGACCTCGTCCACTTCCACCCGCCGGTCCGCCAAGACGCTCTCGCCGACTGGTTCCGGGCCGCGTCCGTGCTGGTCATGCCCTCGTACAACGAGTCCTTCGGGCTCGTCGCGATCGAGGCCCAGGCCACCGGTACGCCGGTGCTGGCCGCCGAGGTCGGCGGGCTGCCGGTCGCCGTCAACGACGGGGTGACGGGGATCCTCGTACCCGGGCACGACCCGGTGGACTATGCGCGGGAGCTGCGGCGCTTCGTGGACGAACCCGGGCTCGCGGACCGGATGGGCGCCGAGGCCGCGCGGCACGCGCAGTTCTTCGGCTGGGACACCGCGGCGAGCGGCACGGCGGACGTGTACACCGCTGCCATGCATGATCACCGCCGTCGCGTACGCTCCCACCATGGCTGACACCGCCGCGATCATCGAGAGCACGCTGACCCAGGCCGGACTCGACTGGGAGAGCCCCGAGACCGGCTCGTACGTCGTCCAGCTCCCCGGCACGCGCAAGCTGTCCACCACCTGCTCGATCCGGGTCGGCCGGCACTCGCTGTCGGTCAACGCGTTCGTGATCCGCCACCCCGACGAGAACGAGGCCGGCGTCCACCGCTGGCTGCTGGAGCGCAACCTCAAGCTGTACGGGATGGCCTACGCGGTCGACCGCCTCGGCGACGTCTACCTGGCGGCCCGGCTCCCGCTGTCGGTGGTGAACCCCGAGGAACTGGACCGGCTGCTCGGCACGGTCCTGGAGGCGGCGGACGGCGCGTTCAACACCCTGCTGGAGCTGGGCTTCGCGAGCGCGATCCGCCGCGAGTACGAATGGCGCGTCTCGCGGGGCGAGCCGACGCGCAACCTGGACGCCTTCAAGCACCTGACGAAGCCGGCCTGAACGCCGAGAGGCCCCCGCGGGCGCGGGAGCCTCGTACGGCGCGGGCGGACCGGCCCTAGACGTCGACGGCGGCCGGGGCGGGTGACGGAGCCGGGTCGGGAGCCGGGGCCGGAGCCGCGGCGGTGGTGTCCGGTGCGGTGGTGTCCGGTGCGGCGGCAGGCCCGACGCCCGGTTCCGCGGCCACCGGCGCCGGCTCGCCCCGCGCCAGGTTCCGCATCAGCAGCCAGTAGCCCAGCGCCGCCACGGTGCCCAGCAGCGCCACGGACGCCCAGAGCCAGCCCGGGCCCCACCGGTCGATCATGAACCCGGCCATCAGCGGAGCCACCAGCGCGGCCACCGACCAGGACATCGTGTACATGCCCTGGTAGCGGCCGCGCCCGTGCAGTGGGGAGAGCCGGGCGACCAGGCCCATCTGGGTCGGCGAGTTGATGATCTCCGCCAGCGTCCACACGCAGACGCTCAGCCCCAGGCTCCACACCGACCCGCCGAAGGCCGTCAGCCCGAACCCGTACCCGGCCAGCAGCGCCGAGACCACCAGCAGCTTCTGCGGGTCGCCCTTCTCGATGAACCGGGTGACCGGGATCTGCAGCAGCACGATCAGCACCCCGTTGACCGCGATGACCAGGCCGTAGTCCCCCGTGGAGAATCCGCCCGCGCCCATGGCCAGCGGCAGTCCGAACGACCCCTGCGTGAAGATCAGCGAGATCAGGAACGACAGCCCGACCACGCCCATGAAGCGCCCGTCCCGCAGCACCGCGCCGAGCCCGATCTCCGGTGCGGCGGCGGCCTGCTCCGCGGCGGTCCGCTCCGGTCGCGACTCCGGCAGCTTCACGTACACGAGCACCGCGCAGACCAGCGTCAGCGCCGCCTCGCCGAGGAACCCTGCGAGGTAGCTGTACTCGGCGACGAACCCCGCAACCGTCGACGAGACCGCGAAGCCGAGGTTGATCGCCCAGTAGTTCAGCGCGAAGGCCCGGACCCGGTCCTGCGGCCGGACGATGTCGGCCATCATCGCCTGCACCGCGGGGCGCGAGGCGTTCGAGGTCATGCCGACCAGCAGCGCCACCGCCGCGATCGCCGCCGGATGCTCCATGAAACCGAGCAGCGCGACCGAGAACGCCGTCGAGGCCTGGGCCGCCATCAGCGTCGGCCGCCGGCCCAGCCGGTCGGTCATCACCCCCGCGACCAGCGAGGAGATCACCCCGCCGAGCCCGTGCAGGGCCACCACGAGTCCCGCGAAGGAGGCCGAATAGCCCCGGTCCACGGTCAGGTACAAGGTCATGAAGGTGGCGACGAAGGCCCCGAGCCGGTTCACCAGGGTGCTGGTCCACAGCCACCAGAACTCGCGGGGGAGGCCGGCCACGCTCTCGCGCGCCGCCCGTCTGAGACTGGCAACGGACATACGGAATCCCCCCGGCGATGTAAGTGGCTCTCCTGCTCACCGCACCGTACGGGGGAGAGGTCTTCGAAGGCCACCGGATTGACGCGCACCGTCAATCGACGCCCGCTCCAAGGCCGTTCCGCCGCAGTTCCCAGGCCGTGGACACCGAACGCAAGCGCCCCCGCGCGTCCACTACGCTCGTACGCATGGCCGACGCACCGTACAAGCTGATCCTCCTCCGCCACGGCGAGAGCGAATGGAACGCGAAGAACCTGTTCACCGGCTGGGTGGACGTCAACCTCAACGAGAAGGGCGAGAAGGAGGCGGTCCGCGGCGGTGAGCTGCTCAAGGACGCCGGCCTGCTCCCCGACGTCGTGCACACCTCGCTCCAGAAGCGCGCGATCCGCACCGCGCAGCTGGCGCTTGAGTCCGCCGACCGCCACTGGATCCCGGTGCACCGCTCCTGGCGCCTGAACGAGCGGCACTACGGTGCGCTCCAGGGCAAGGACAAGGCCCAGACCCTCGCCGAGTTCGGCGAGGAGCAGTTCATGCTGTGGCGCCGCTCGTACGACACCCCGCCGCCGGCCCTTGAGGACGGTACGGAGTTCTCGCAGTCCGAGGACCCGCGCTACTCCTCCATCCCGCCGGAGCTGCGCCCGAAGACGGAGTGCCTCAAGGACGTCGTCGTCCGCATGCTGCCGTACTGGTACGACGGCATCGTCCCGGACCTGCTGGCCGGCCGCACGGTCCTGGTCGCCGCGCACGGCAACTCCCTGCGCGCCCTGGTCAAGCACCTCGACGGCATCTCCGACGCCGACATCGCGGGCCTGAACATCCCGACCGGCATCCCGCTCGCGTACGAGCTCGACGCCGACTTCAAGCCCCTCAACCCGGGCGGCACCTACCTCGACCCGGCCGCCGCGGCGGCCGCCATCGAGGCCGTCAAGAACCAGGGCAAGAAGAAGTAAGTTTTGCGATCATGCCTCCCACCTGCGCATACGGCGCGGGCGGGGGGCATTTTCGCGTCCTGGGACCTCTGAACTCGGACAACCACTTCGTAGTCAGCCGTGAACTCGCGGCGGAGATGAAGCGGCGGTACAGCGCCGAACCGGCGGCTCAGGACCACCACGCCAACCTGCGGCGCCGGGGCAGGAGAAGCCCGGGTTCCTGCCCGGCCGGGGCCTGTCCGACAGGTCGCGTCACCGACCCCGCACCCGACATCACTGTCACCCGAATGGCCCAACGTGACGTGCCACCCAGATGGGTGAACATCAAGCTGACTAGTGCCCCCAACCGAGGCAATCCGTGAAAGGGAAACCAAATGCGCATTCGACGAATCCTCGCCGCCGTCATCGCCACGGCAGCCCTCGCCGGACTCGGCCTCACAGGCGCCGCCACAGCCACCGCCGCCACCGCACAGGGTGCCCCGACCTACGTCACCCCTTCTCAGTGCGAGCAGGGCGGCGGAGTGGCAGATCTGACGGACAACCTCTGCAAGGGCGGTACGCACAACGGGGAGAGGATCGACTGAACCCCACAAGGCGCCCCGCGGCCACGCACCGCGGGGCGCTCCCGCGCGAGCGCAGCCGGGGGCCCCGAACGGACCAACGCGCGCGAGAGCCGGGCCGGCCCTACGGTGGAAGGGCAATCGCCGACACGCGGAGGCCGGTGGTCCCGGGTTGCGCGCGTGGGCTCCGTACGTACCGATAGGCGGTCCGAAACATGGCCAAGACCTCCGACACGCCGGTCCTCGACACCCTCGCCGCGATGACCCTCGATTCGATCGAGCGGTGCGGCATGGACGACAGCACGCTCATCCTGACCCGCATCGCCGCACTCGTGGCCATGGATGCGCCGCCGGTCTCCTACCTCGCCCACATCGGTGCCGCGGCCAAGGTCGACCTGAGCGCCGAGCAGATCCAGGACGTGCTCGTCGCGATCGCCCCTGTCGTGGGCACGGCCCGCGTCATGTCGGCCTCGGGGCACATCGCGCAGGCACTCGGCTTCGCCATCGCCTTGGAGGAGGCCGAGGCCGAGGCCATGGCGGAGGCCGATGCCAAGAGCCGCCGCAAGTCCTGAGCGGGCCCGGCTCCCGCGCGAAGGGCCCCGGCCGACGGGTTCGGACGGGGCCCTTCACATACGGTATGCCGGGTCGGCGGGATCAGCCGCCGCACTGGCACGGTGCGCCGGACTGGCAGCCGCAGCCGCAGCCCGAGCCGCAGCCGCAGGCTGCGAGCAGGGGGAGCCGCAGCGGTTCAGGCCGGGGCTGCTGCTCGTGGTCCGGGGTGATGGGGACGGGGGAATCGGGCATGGATCCTCCTCGCAGGCGGCGTGCGTGGCGTCGTGGTGCCTTCGCCCTCATTCATGCCCAGCCACACCGGCGCGTCAACGGCGCACTGGGGCAGAACGGCTCAGACGCCCTCGACCTGCGTCGGCGCCTGCAGCTCGTCCGCGTGCTCGCCCGTCACCAGGTAGACGACGCGCTTGGCCACCGACACCGCGTGGTCCGCGAAGCGCTCGTAGTAGCGGCCCAGCAGGGTCACGTCGACCGCCGTCTCGATGCCGTGCTTCCAGCGGTCGTCCATCAGGTGCTGGAACAGCGTGCGGTGCAGCTGGTCCATCTCGTCGTCGTCCTGCTCCAGCTGGAGGGCCAGGTCGACGTCCTTCGTGATGATGACCTCGGCCGCCTTCGCCATCAGGCGCTGCGCCAGCTGCCCCATCTCCAGGATGGTCGCGTGCAGGTCCCGCGGTACGGCGGTGTCCGGGAACCGCAGCCGGGCCAGCTTCGCCACGTGCTGGGCCAGGTCGCCCGATCGCTCCAGGTCGGCGGACATGCGCAGCGAGGTCACCACGATGCGCAGGTCGGTGGCGACCGGCTGCTGGCGGGCCAGCAGCGCGATCGCGCGGGCCTCCAGGTCGTGCTGGAGGTCGTCGACCTTCTGGTCGGCGGCGATGACGCTCTCGGCGAGCTTCAGGTCGGCGTCGAGCATGGACGTCGTGGCCCGCCCGATCGCGGAACCGACGAGCCGTGCCATCTCGACCAGGCCTTCCCCGATCGAGTCCAGTTCCTCGTGGTACGCGTCACGCATGGATTGTCCCTCTCTTGCCTACTGCCTACTGCCTCTTGCCCCATGGGCCGGGCCGGGGCGGCCTCATGCCCCACGTTGACACGTTCGGCCGCAAACGCGTCCGACTCCGGCATCACAAGTGAATCAGCCCCGTCGTCACGGTGAACTCTGGGCGACGACTGTTCGAGGTGCCACCCGAACGGCTGTGGAAGTGCCGTTGTGCCTGCTTAACCTGGATGCATGGACGTGAACGCGGCGGTCGCCGCAGCTGCAGCGATCGCCGGTCTTTGCACCGGTGTGATCGCGATGCTGGCGTTCCGCTGGAGCGAGCGCGACCAGGCCCGCCCCACCCGGAGCTCCATGCGCCCGGACATCAACGCGGTGCTCCCGCCCGGTGTGGACACCGTCCTCTCCGTGCTCCGATCCTCCGCCGTCGTACTCGACGAGGGCGATGCCGTGGTCAAGGCCAGCTCGGCCGCGTACGCCCTCGGGCTGGTCCGCGGCGGCAAGCTGGCCGTCGAGCCCATGCTCCACATGGCCCGCGACACCCGCCGCGACGGGGAGATACGCCAGGTCGAGCTCGACCTGCCCCGGCGCGGCACCGGCCGCGGCGAGGCCCTCGCGGTCTCGGCGCGCGTCGCCCCGCTCGGCTCCCGGCTGGTTCTGCTCCTGGTCGAGGACCTCACCGAGGCCCGCCGCATCGAGGCCGTGCGGCGCGACTTCGTCGCGAACGTTTCGCACGAGCTGAAGACCCCGGTGGGGGCGATCTCCCTGCTGTCCGAGGCCGTCATGGACGCCGCGGACGACCCCGAGGCGGTCAGCCGCTTCGCCGGCCGCATGCAGATCGAGGCCGCCCGCCTGATCAGCCTCGTGCAGGAGCTCATCGACCTCTCCCGGGTACAGAACGACGACCCGCTTGAGGACGCGGAGCCCGTACGGGTGGACACGCTCGTGGCCGAGGCCATCGACCGCTGCCGCCACACGGCGTCCTCGAAGCAGATCACCATGGCTTCGGGCGGCACCGCCGACCTGCGCGTCTGGGGCAACCGCGGACAGCTCGCGGCAGCCCTCGGAAACCTGGTCGAGAACGCCGTCAACTACAGCCCCGCCCGCACCCGCGTCGGCATAGCCGGACGCAGGGTGTCGGCACCCGGGGGAGACCTGATCGAGATCGCCGTGACCGACCAGGGCATCGGCATCCCGGAGAAGGACCGCGAGCGGATCTTCGAGCGCTTCTACCGCGTGGACCCGGCCCGCTCCCGCGCCACGGGAGGAACCGGCCTCGGCCTTGCGATCGTGAAGCACGTAGCGGCCTCGCACGGCGGGGAGGTGTCCGTCTGGAGCTCGGAGGGTCAGGGCTCCACGTTCACCCTGCGCCTGCCGGAAGCAGCCGCTCCGGCTTCGGGGTCCGCGGTCTCCCCGGCCTCGGAGCCCGCACCCGCACCCAGCCACGCCACGCCTTCCTGACCAGAACCAGCCATTCCTGCCCCGGAGGTCCTTCCGTGACCCGAGTGCTCGTCGTCGAGGATGAGGAATCCTTCAGCGACGCCCTGTCCTACATGCTCCGCAAGGAGGGCTTCGAGGTCGCCATCGCCGCGACCGGGCCCGACGGGCTCGACGAGTTCGAGCGCAACGGCGCCGACCTCGTCCTCCTCGACCTGATGCTCCCCGGCCTGCCCGGCACGGAGGTCTGCCGGCAGCTGCGCGGCCGCTCCAACGTGCCCGTCATCATGGTGACGGCCAAGGACAGCGAGATCGACAAGGTCGTCGGGCTGGAGATAGGAGCCGACGACTACGTCACCAAGCCCTTCTCCTCGCGGGAGCTGGTCGCCCGCATCCGCGCGGTCCTGCGCCGCCGCGGAGAGCCGGAGGAGGTCACCCCGGCCGCGCTGGAGGCCGGACCCGTACGGATGGACGTCGACCGCCACGTGGTCACCGTCGCCGGAGCCAAGGTGGACCTCCCCCTGAAGGAGTTCGACCTGCTGGAGATGCTGCTGCGCAACGCGGGCCGCGTACTGACCCGCATGCAGCTGATCGACCGGGTCTGGGGCGCCGACTACGTCGGCGACACCAAGACCCTGGACGTGCACGTGAAGCGCCTCCGCGCCAAGATCGAGCCGGATCCGGGTGCGCCGCGCTACCTGGTGACGGTCCGCGGCCTGGGCTACAAGTTCGAGCCGTAGGCCGCGCCGCGCACGCCGTAGCGGCAGCCGTACACGAAAGGGCCCCCTCCGCCGCAGCGGAGGGGGCCCTTTCGTACGCGGTGGCGCCTGGCTCAGTGGCCGGCGCTCGGCGAGGGGGAACCCGACGGCGAACCCGAGGGGCCGGTGGAAGCGGCACCCGACGGGGTCGTGGCCGGGGAACCGGACGGGCTGCCCGACGGCGTGCCGGAGGGGCTGCCCGACGGGGTGGCGCCGGGGGCGGCGATCGGGGCCTCGGTCGGGCCGAAGGCCGCGTACATGCCGGTGTTCGGGACGACGAAGGCCTCAAGCTCCACGTCACCCGTGTTGCTCAGCTGGAAGACGACCTTCTGCGCGTTGCCGTTCTCCACCGCCGCGGCGTTGTCGATCACGGCGGAGGCATTGCCCTTGCCGCCCAGGACCACGGAGCCGTGGGCCGGCACGGTGACCTTGCCGGTGCCCTCGGCGGCCTTCAGCGTGACCTTGGCCTTGCCACCCGGGAGGGTGATCGAGTCAAGGGTCTGCGCCTTGGTACCGCTGTTGAAGAGCGTCGCCGAGACGGCGCCGGGGCCGCCCTTCTTGTCCTTCTCGCCCTGGGTGATCACCAGCGCGTTCTGGATCTTGATGTCGCCCTTGGTGGCGGCGGCGTTGTCCGGCTTGATCTGGAGCGTCTGCGCGTCGCTGCCCGCACCGCAAGCGGCCAGCGAGGCGATCGAGAACGCGATGGCGGTGGCGGCGAGGGCGCCGCGTCGAAGGCTGCGGCTCACGGCGGCGGCAACTCCTTGGACGTACGGAACGGAAGGGTGGGCAGTCTCGGAGCGGCCGAGGTAAAGCCGCCCTAAGGGTGTGTCAGCGCGCTTAGGTTACCGACCGGCCGCCCAGCCCCCGCACCCGACCCTCCGCAGCGCCCGGGCCGCCCCGCGCGGGTCCCGCGATCTTGCATTCCGTCCGTGCTCCGGGCCGCGCTTCGGCCCTCTCTTCCGTCCGCTCTTCCGCTCGGCACTTCCCGTGCCGTTCATCTGCCGATCACGTGCCGTCCGCAAATCGCGGACCGGGCCCCGGGTGATCAATTCCGGGATTCCTTCGAACGGTCCCCGGTGATCAATTCCGGATTGGGCCGGAACCGCTCCGTACAGGTGGCCGCCAGTCGAACGGAGTAGTTCGGTTTCCCGGCTTCGAAACCGGCAAAACGGGACGTACGTCACACTGACGGGGTCGCCGCCCAGGTGTAACGTGGCCCTTTCGCCCGGTCCGCACAGCGCCTCCGACCTGCGAATACCCCCCTCCGGAAGCCCTCCGCAGCACGTTCGTGTCGCTGTTGTCAAGCCCCGAGATGTGCCCTGACCTGCGAAAACGCCATTCATAACAGTCAGTTCTCGTGTTACCCTGGATAGCCACGGAAGGGGTACCTGTCACATGACGTTCAAGGTTGGCGACACCGTGGTCTATCCCCATCACGGGGCCGCGCTGATCGAGGCCATCGAAACTCGCCAGATCAAAGGCGTGGACAAGACCTACTTGGTGCTCAAGGTCGCCCAGGGCGACCTGACGGTTCGTGTGCCTGCGGACAATGCGGAGTTCGTCGGCGTTCGCGACGTAGTCGGCCAGGACGGGCTGGACCGGGTCTTCGAGGTGCTTCGTGCACCGTATGCCGAAGAGCCGACGAACTGGTCCCGGCGCTACAAGGCAAATCTGGAGAAGCTCGCTTCTGGCGATGTCATCAAGGTCGCCGAAGTGGTGCGTGACCTGTGGCGTCGTGAGCGTGAGCGCGGGCTTTCCGCGGGCGAGAAGCGCATGCTCGCGAAGGCGCGCCAGATCCTGGTGAGCGAGCTCGCGCTCGCTGAGAACACCAACGAGGACAAGGCGGAGGCCCTCCTCGACGAAGTTCTCGCGTCCTGACGCGAAACATCGTTCACACAGTTGTGCCGCGGTGCCCGATGACAAGCCCTCTCCTCCACGAGCGGGCTGTTGCCGGGCGCTGCGGCATGTCTGTACCCATACCTTTTTTCCACCGGCGTGCCGGGTCCGGACAGCCTGCTCGACCGGTCGTCACGGAAGGGGCGAGGGCGTCGCACCCGGCACCCTTCAGGCCATACCCATGTCGGCCGAAGTCACAAACCTGGCTCGGAGCTACTGATGTCTGACGAATCGCGCCCCCACCGCACCGCCGCGGTGATCCCGGCCGCCGGCCGCGGGGTACGCCTCGGCCCGGGTGCCCCCAAGGCCCTGCGGGCCCTCGGCGGCACCCCCATGCTCATCCACGCCGTCCGCGCGATGGCCCGCTCCCGGGCCGTCTCCCTCGTGGTCGTCGTCGCCCCCTCCGACGGTGCGGCCGAGGTGCGCCGGCTCGTCGACGAGCACGCCCTGCCCGACCGGACCGAGATCCTGGTCGTCCCCGGCGGCGATACCCGCCAGGAGTCCGTACGCGCCGGCCTCGCCGCGCTCCCCGCGGACATCACCTCCGTCCTCATCCACGACGCGGCCCGCCCGCTCGTCCCCGTGGACACCGTCGACTCCGTCGCCCTGGCCGTACGCGACGGCTCGCCCGCCGTGGTGCCCGCCCTGCCGCTGGCCGACACCGTCAAGGAGGTCGAGCCGGGCGCGCCCGGCGAGGCCGAGCCGGTCGTAGCCACCCCCGAGCGTGCCCGGCTGCGCGCCGTCCAGACCCCGCAGGGCTTCGACGTCGCCACCCTCGTCCGCGCGCACGAGACCATCGCCGTCGACGGCGAGGGCGCCACGGACGACGCCGGAATGGTGGAGCGGCTCGGCGTCACCGTCATGGTGGTCCCCGGCCACGAAGAGGCCTTCAAGGTCACCCGTCCGCTCGACCTGGTCCTCGCCGAGGCCGTACTCGCCCGCAGGAGGGCCACCGATGCGTACTAGCTCCGCAGGTTCCGAGGAGTCCGCCGGAGCGGGGACGGGCTCCCCGGCCCCCGCCGCCGCGCCCCTGATCCCGCTCGTCGGGATCGGCACCGACGTGCACGCCTTCGAGACCGGCCGCGAACTGTGGTGCGCCGGCCTGCTGTGGGAGGGCGAGGACGGCCTCGCCGGGCACTCCGACGGCGACGTCGCCGCCCACGCCGCCTGCGACGCCCTCTTCTCCGCCGCCGGCGTCGGTGACCTCGGCGCACACTTCGGCACCTCCCGTCCCGAGTGGTCCGGCGCCGCCGGCGTCACCCTTCTGACGGAGGCCGCCCGCATCGTCCGCGCCGAGGGCTTCGAGATCGGCAACATCGCCATCCAGGTGATCGGCGTACGCCCGAAGATCGGCAAGCGGCGCGAAGAGGCACAGAAGGCGCTGGCCGCGGCCGCGGGCGCCCCCGTCTCCGTCTCGGGCACCACCACCGACGGCCTCGGCCTCACCGGCCGTGCCGAAGGCCTCGCCGCCATCGCCACCGCGCTGGTGTACCGGACGAACCCGGCCTAGCCGGGACACCGCTTCGGCAAGAAAGCACCCCCGCGCCCCGTAAAGGGTCGCGGGGCACTGCCACGGGCCCACTACCCTGGATGCCGTGACTATTCGCCTGTACGACACCAGCGCCCGGCAGATCCGCGACTTCACCCCGCTCGTCCCGGGCTGCGTCTCGATCTACCTCTGTGGTGCGACCGTGCAGGCCGCCCCGCACATCGGGCACATCCGCTCGGGCCTCAACTTCGACATCATGCGCCGCTGGTTCGAGTACCGGGGCTACGACGTCACCTTCATCCGCAACGTCACCGACATCGACGACAAGATCATCGCGAAGTCCGCCGAGCAGGGCCGCCCCTGGTGGTCCATCGGCTACGGCAACGAGCAGGCCTTCAACGCCGGGTACGACGCCCTCGGCTGCCTGCGGCCGACGTACGAGCCGCGCGCAACCGGCCACGTCCCCGAGATGATCGAAATGATGCGCGGCCTCATCGAGCGCGGTCACGCCTACGAGGCCGAGGGCAACGTCTACTTCGACGTGCGCTCCTTCCCCGGCTACCTGAGCCTGTCCAACCAGGAGCTCGACAACCTGCTCCAGCCCTCCGGCGAGGGCGAGACCGGCAAGCGCGACCCGCGTGACTTCGCGATGTGGAAGTCCGCCAAGCCCGGCGAGCCCTCCTGGGAGACCCCGTGGGGCCACGGCCGCCCCGGCTGGCACCTGGAGTGCTCCGCCATGGCGCACAAGTACCTCGGCGAGGCCTTCGACGTCCACGGCGGCGGCCTCGACCTGATCTTCCCGCACCACGAGAACGAGATCGCCCAGGCCAAGGCCTTCGGGGACGAGTTCGCCAGGTACTGGGTGCACAACGCCTGGGTCACCATGTCCGGCGAGAAGATGTCCAAGTCGCTCGGCAACTCGGTGCTCGTCTCCGAGATGGTGAAGGCCTGGCGGCCCATCGTGCTGCGCTACTACCTCGGCACCCCGCACTACCGCTCGATGATCGAGTACAGCGAGGAGGCGCTGCGCGAGGCAGAGTCCGCCTTCGCGCGCATCGAGGGCTTCTGCCAGCGCGTCGTCGAGAAGGCCGGCAAGACCGTCGACCCGGCCCCGGAGGTCCCGCCGGCCTTCGCCGACGCCATGGACGACGACCTTGGCGTCCCGCAGGCGCTCGCCATCGTCCACACCACGGTCCGGCAGGGCAACAGCGCCCTCGCCGCCGACGACAAGGACGCGGCCATCGCGCGCCTGTCCGAGGTGCGGGCCATGCTCGGCGTCCTCGGCCTCGACCCCCTCGACCCGCACTGGGCCGAGGAGACCGACCGCGGCGACGACCTCCACGGCGCCGTCGACACCCTCGTACGCCTCGTCCTGGAGCAGCGCGAGTCCGCCCGGGCCCGCAAGGACTGGGCGACCGCCGACGCCATCCGCGACCAGCTCCAGCAGTCCGGCCTCGTCATCGAGGACAGCCCGGCCGGACCGCGCTGGACGCTCGGACCGCGCTGACCGGCCATGTTGTGCCGCTCGGGGTTCCGGGCGGCACACTCTTCATACGTACATATCGCAGCACCAACGAAAACAGGTAGAGGTCATGGCCGGGAACAGCCAGCGCAGGAACCGCCGCACGTCCAACAAGAAGGGCGCGACGATCGGCAGCGGTGGCCAGCGGCGCAAGGGCCTGGAGGGCAAGGGCCCCACGCCCAAGGCCGAAGACCGCAAGAAGCACAAGGCGAACCGCATCGCCAACGCCATGGCCCGCCAGGCCGCCAAGCGCCGCCCCGCCCCCCGCCGCGGCGGCCCCAAGGGCAGCAGCGAGATGGTCGTCGGCCGCAACTCCGTCTTCGAGGCCCTGCGCGACGGCGTCCCCGCCACCACCCTCTACGTGCAGCAGTTCATCGACAACGACGAGCGCGTCCGCGAGGCCCTCCAGCTCGCCGGCGAGCGCGGCAACATCAACCTGATGGAAGCCCCGCGCCCCGAGCTCGACCGGATGACCAACGGGCTCAACCACCAGGGCCTGGTCCTCCAGGTCCCGCCGTACGAGTACGCGCACCCCGAGGACCTCACCGACGCCGCCCACGACAACGGCGAGGACCCGCTCATCGTCGCCCTCGACGGTGTCACCGACCCCCGCAACCTCGGCGCGATCGTCCGCTCCGTCTCCGCCTTCGGCGGCCACGGCGTGGTCATCCCCGAGCGCCGCGCCGCCGGCATGACCGCCGGTGCCTGGAAGACCTCGGCCGGCACCGCCGCCCGCACCCCGGTCTCGCGCGTCACCAACCTGACCCGCGCCCTCCAGGAGTACAAGAAGGCCGGCATCGCCATCGTCGGCCTCGCCGCCGAGGGCACGCACGAGGTCCAGGACCTGGAGGCGCTCGCCGGCCCGGTCGTGATCGTCGTCGGCTCCGAGGGCAAGGGCCTCGGCCGCCTCGTCGGCGAGAACTGCGACTACCTCGTCCGCATCCCGATGCCGGGCGGCGCCGAATCGCTCAACGCCGGTGTCGCCGCGGGCGTCGTGCTCTACGAGGCGGCCCGCCGCCGCGCCACGACGCCCCGCACCTGAGCTCTGCCGAATGGCCCACGGATCGTGACCCGTGAGCGTGCCACCCCGCCCGTTTCGGGCGGGGTGGCTTGATCTTGACGGGTCTCGGACACATCGCTCCGGTCAAGGCAGTGTCCTAACCACTGATCACTCGGTTAGATGAGTGTGGACACCAGAACGTCAGGGTTCGACGACCAGCCCGCGCTGAGCATGGTCAAGGTGCCGTGCGACCCCGCACAGGTCATCGTCAACCACGCCAGCTTCCGCGTGCGGCTCGCACCGAGCCCGAGCGCGCGTTCCAAGCCCGTGAATGCCCCCGGCCGCGTGCCCGTCCTCGGCGGCGCCGTGGTCGCCGCCGGCGTCGGCCGCCGCCGGGCCCCCGTCGTCTGGAGCGGCAGGTCCGCCCCCGGCGACACCGCCGCCATGGGCGGACTCCTCCAGGCCGTACGCGAGCACGGGCGCGGATACGACGGCTACGACGAGGGCGACGGCGGCGCGACCCAGACCATCCCCCGCGTCGACCTCGCCCACGACTTCGCCGAGGACGCGCTGGCCACGCTGGCCACGCCGACCGTCATCGGCCAGCGCAGCTACGGAGCCCCGGACGAGACCCGCGCGCTGCCCCCCGTACGCGACCTCCCGTACGCCCCCGCGTACGCGGGCAGCGGCGGCCCCTACGACGGGGGCCCCTACGACGGCAGCCCCTACGACGGCGGACCCGGCGCCGACTCCCGCCGGACCCCCTCCGACACCCGCGGGCAGGCCTCGTACTACCCCGGCCGCCGGATGAACCTCGGCGTCGTGCTCCTCCCGCTGCGCGTCTTCCTCGGATTCATCTGCATCTACGCCGGCATGGGCAAGCTGTGCGACCCCGTCTACTTCGACGGCGGCGAACGCGGCTCCATGGTCACGTGGCTGCGCACCCTCCACCCCTGGGCGCTCGCCGAACCCCTGCGCGACTTCGCCCTCGCCCACCCCGTCGGGGCCGGGCTCAGCGTTGCCTTCCTCCAGGTCATCGTCGGCGTGCTGACCGTCCTGGGCCTGTGGCAGCGGTTCGCCGCCTGCATCGGCGCTCTGCTGTCCGCCGCACTGCTGATGACGGTGAGCTGGAAGACCGTCCCCGCCTACGACGCCCCCGACATCATCTACCTGGCCGCCTGGAGCCCGCTGATCATCGCCGGCGCCCCCGTCTACTCCCTCGACGGGCGCCTCGCCGGCGAGGCCTGGCGGACCCTCGGACCGCGCTCCGAGATCTGGCGGCTGCGCCGCCGCGTCCTGCGCCGCGGAACCGTCATGGCCACCCTCGTCTGCGGGCTCACCCTGCTCGTGGGCTCGCTCCTCGGCGGCGCCGTCCGCTCCACCACCGTGGTCACCGTGCCCGGCCCGGGGCAGCCCCCCAGCAACTACCTGCCCGGCTCCCCGCTCCCGCAGGCCCCGGCCAAGCAGCAGCAGTCGCAGCGGCCGCAGCAGCCGACCGCCCAGCAGCCCTCCAAGCCGGCGGAACCCACCGCCAGCGCCTCGGCGCCCGCCGCCAAGTCCGGGCGCAGCGGCACCGGTTCCACCACCAAGGAGAGCGCGGGCAGCGGATCGCAGTCGCCCACCGCGACCCGCGGTTCAGGGTCCGGCACCGGCTCGGGCTCCGGCAGCAGCCAGAGCTCGGGCAGCACGTCCAGGCAGTCCGCCGCGAAGCAGCCGTCCTCCGCGTCGGGCAGCAGCGGCAGCAGCAGCGACGGGGACGCGCCGTCGAAGAAGCCCGGACTCGTCGGCGGCCTCCTCGGCTGACGGCGGGACGGACCGGAACGGAAGAACGAGAGGGGCCCGGCGCGCAGTGTGCGCGCCGGGCCCCTCTGCGCCCTCTGCGTTCTTCCGTGTTCTCCGCCGTCGACGGCCTCAGGCGCCGCTCTGCGCGGCCAACTCCCGTGCCGCCTCGGTCAGGTCCTTCGCCGTGTCGATCGCCCGCCAGTAGGCCCCCTGCGGCAGCGGAAAGCCCGCCAGCCGCCGCTCCCGCGCCAGCCGCGGGAACGTCGTACGCTCGTGATCACCCAAGTCCGGCAGCAGCGCCGCGAATTCGGGACCGAAGACGTAGACGCCCGCATTGATCAGATACGGCGACGGCGGCGACTCGATGAAGTCCAGCACCTGCCCGAACTCGTTGGTCTCCACCACCCCCCACGGAATCCGCGGCCGCGCCAGCGCCAGCGTCGCCGTCGCCCCCCGCTCGGCATGGAACGCCGCCATCTCGCGCAGCGAGAACCGCGTCCAGATGTCCCCGTTCGTCGCGTACCAGGGCCGGTCCGGGTGCGGCAGGTGCCGGGCCGCGTACTTCAGCCCGCCGCCGCGCCCCAGCGGCTCCTCCTCCACCACCGTGGTCACCCGCAGCGGCAGATCCGCCTGCGCCAGCCACTCCTGCAGCACCCCCGCGAGATGCCCGCACGACACCACGGCATCCGTCACCCCCTCGGCCGCCAGCCAGGCCAGCTGATGCCCGATGATCGGCACTCCCGTCCCCGGGATCTCGACCATCGGCTTCGGCCGGTCGTCCGTGTACGGGCGCAGCCGCGAACCCTGGCCACCCGCCAGCACGACCGCCTGAGCAGGCGCCTGAGCGAGGGAGGCCGGGAACGCGGCTGCGGAAACGGAGGAGCGGGACACGGGAGGTACGTCGGTCATGGCCGTCAGCGTAGAGGCCCCGGCCCGGGGGAGTACGGCGGCGCCGTCAGCCCATCGAGGCGACGCCGGTCGCGTACGCCGTGTCGCAGACGGGACGGGCGAAGGACTGCGCCTTCGTCGGGCCGTACACGTCCACCGCGGCCCGTCCCAGTGCCCGCGCGATCCCCACGCAGTGCTCGGCCAGCGACGGCCGCCGGTCCACCTCCTGCTGGAGGTGCATCAGGACGTCACCCGGCGTCTCGCCCTGCTGGAGTTCACCCAGCAGCTTGTCGCGCAGCACGTCCTGCGCGGCACGCGGCTTCGCGGGGACGGACACGTCCTCGGCGGAGGCGGTCAGGATCTGGGAAGGGGTGTTGTCCGCCCAGGGGACCATGGTGACCGCGAGGGTCCCGGACAGGACCAGGACGACGGGCAGGACCAGGGCGAGGGAACGGCCGATACGGCGGGCAGTGTGGGTCACGAGGGCGAGAGTAGCGCTCGGTGAAGATGCGGCGACATTCAGTCACCCGGTCGGGGGATGGTTCGACGTGATTTTTCGAATCGGGGGTTGACGGGTGGGGCTGAATGGACCGGTCTGCCCGGGATGGCCGAGAGGGGCGCCCCCGGCCGGGAGCACCCCTCTCGTACCTTGTGTCTGCCGTCAGTCGGAGAGCCGCTCACCCGACGACGTCGAGAACACGTGGATCTCGCCCGCCCGCGGTGCCACGTGCAGGGTCGAGCCCTTCTCCGGCACCTGGCGGCCGCCCACGCGCACCACGATGTCCTGCGCGCCCTCCGCCTCGGTGGTGCGGCCGTACACGTAGCCGTCGGCGCCGAGCTCCTCGACGACGTTGACGGTGATGGTCAGCCCGCCCTCGGTGCCGACGTCGAAGTGCTCGGGGCGCACGCCGACCGTGACGGTGCGGTCGCCCGCGTCCGCGGCGGCGGACAGCGCCTCGCGGGACACCGGGACCACGCTGTCGCCGAACTTCACGCCGCCGTCGGTGATCGGGACCTCGACCAGGTTCATGGCCGGGGAGCCGATGAAGCCGGCGACGAACAGGTTCGCCGGGCGGTCGTACATGTTGCGCGGGGTGTCGACCTGCTGGAGCAGGCCGTCCTTGAGGACCGCCACCCGGTCGCCCATCGTCATGGCCTCGACCTGGTCGTGGGTGACGTAGACGGTGGTGATCCCGAGGTCGCGCTGGAGCGCGGCGATCTGGGTGCGGGTGGACACGCGGAGCTTGGCGTCGAGGTTCGACAGCGGCTCGTCCATGAGGAACACCTGCGGCTTGCGCACGATGGCGCGGCCCATGGCGACGCGCTGGCGCTGACCGCCCGAGAGCGCCTTCGGCTTGCGGTCGAGGTACTGGGTGAGGTCGAGCATCTTCGCCGCGTCCTCGACCTTCTTGCGGATGGTCGCCTTGTCCTCGCCGGCGATCTTGAGCGCGAAGCCCATGTTGTCGGCGACGGTCATGTGCGGGTACAGCGCGTAGTTCTGGAACACCATCGCGATGTCCCGGTCCTTGGGCGGCAGGTGCGTGACGTCGCGGTCGCCGATGCGGATGGCGCCGCCGTTGACGTCCTCCAGCCCGGCCAGCATGCGCAGCGAGGTGGACTTTCCGCAGCCCGAGGGCCCGACGAGGACGAGGAACTCGCCGTCCTCGATGTGCAGCTCAAGCTCGTCGACGGCGGGCTTGTCGCCGCCGGGGTACAGCCGGGTCGCCTTGTCGAAAGTGACAGAAGCCATGGTGATGAATCCCTTCAACCGGCAGGAACGTGCCGGACGATCCGAGTGGAAGGTCTAGTCCAGTAATCAGGACTTCCGCCCGACGCTACCCCCCGGATCCCCTTCCTGTCAGCACTCCCACCTGCGTGACTTCGGACTCTGTTCGATCTGCCGGACCCGGACGCCTGGATGACGGGCATGACCGGCATGCAGCGTCCCCGCGACGTCCGCGAACTGATCCGCGTCCTCGGGAGGGGTTGCGCAGCCCGGAAAGTTCTTCGCGGTGAAGTCTGGTCGCTGTGTAAAGTGAAGGCGATTCTGTGCGCTGCGCAGTGTCACATGTGCCTCCTTAGCTCAGTCCGGCCAGAGCAACGCACTTGTAATGCGTAGGTCGTCGGTTCGAATCCGACAGGGGGCTCCATCCCAGGTCAGAGGCTTCTGGCTGAGGGGATTCGTACGGAGGCGGAAGGCCCCGGGCCCTTGTGGTCCGGGGCCTTCCGTGTGTGCCGGGGCGTCAGTGGCGGCCCGAGATGCGGTTCGCCAGGCGGGCCAAGGGGGTTGTCGTCGGAGCGCGGGTCGCGGATTCGTGGCGGTCCGCCTCGCGGTAGGCCGCGTAGAGGGCCTGGACGCCGAGCCAGCGGAAGGGCTCAGGCTCCCAGCGGCGGACGCGGTGGTTGACCCAGGGGAGGGTGGTCAGGTCCGTCGACTCGCCCAGGACCAGGTCGCGCAGGGTGCGGGCCGCGAGGTTGGAGGTGGCGACTCCGGAGCCGACGTAACCGCCGGCCCAGCCGAGGCCCGTCGTGCGGTCCAGGGTGACCGTGGCGCACCAGTCGCGGGGGACGCCGAGGACGCCCGACCAGGCGTGGGTGATCTCCACTCCCGTGAGGATCGGGAAGAAGGAGGTCAGGAGGCGGGTGAGGGAGTCGATCGTGGACTGCTGGGTGGTGCCGTCGGTGTCCGTGCGCGAGCCGAAGCGGTACGGGACGCCGCGGCCGCCGATCGCGATGCGGTCGTCCGCGGTGCGCTGGGCGTACATGTAGGCGTGGGCCATGTCGCCGAGGGTGCAGGCGTCCGACCAGCCCAGGCGGGACCACACCTCGGGCGGCAGCGGGGCCGTCGCGATCATCGACGAGTTCATCGGGAGCCAGGACCGCTTCTGGCCCTTGAGGGCCGCGGTGAAGCCCTCCGTGCAGCGCAGGACGTACGGGGCGCGGACCGTGCCGTACGGGGTGACGGCCCGTCGGGGGGCGATCTCGGTGACGGGGGTGGATTCGTGGATGACCACGCCGAGGCGTTCGCAGGCGGCGGCCAGGCCCTTCACCAGCTTGAGGGGGTGGATGCGGGCGCCGTGCGGGGTCCAGCTGGAGCCGACGGCGTCGGCGATGTCGATGCGGGCGCGGGTGTCGGTGGCGTCGTAGAGCTCGCGGTCGGTCTCGCCGAAGGCGAGTTCGGCGGAGTGGAAGGCCTTGAGGCGGCTGAGCTGGGCGGGGGTGCGGGCGACTTCGAGGACGCCGCCGCGGTGGATGTCGGCGTGGATGTCCTCCTTGGCGGCCACGTCGATGACTTCGGTGACGGTGTCGTTCATGGCCTGCTGGAGGCGGAGTGCGGCCTGGTGGCCGTGGAGTGCGGCGTAGCGGTCGCGTCCGGCGATGCCGTTGTAGAGCCAGCCGCCGTTGCGGCCGGAGGCCCCGTAGCCGCAGAACTTCTGCTCCAGGACGGTGACGCGGAGGTCGGGGGCGGCGGACTTGAGGTAGTAGGCGGTCCACAGACCGGTGTAGCCGCCGCCGACGATGACGACGTCTGCCGTGGCGTGGCCGGTGAGAGGGGCGCGGGGTGGCTGGGTGGCGCCGGGCTGCGGAGGGGCTGTGTCCGTCGCGTACCAGAAGGAGATGCCGCCGTTGATCGTCATGGGGGAGTTGGTACACGGGGTTCCGGAAGGGTGTCCAGGTACCGGGTGCCGGGTTTTGGGGCGCGAGAGGCGGCCTTTTGGCTGATGCGGCCGGGGTGGTGGCGTCCGTAGGGTGCCGGTGGGGGTTTCGTGTGCCGCGCTTAGGCTGCCGGCATGATCCGTAGCGCTGTTGTCGAAGACGTTCCCGTCATCCACGCCATGATCCGCGAGCTGGCGGAGTACGAGAAGGTGCCGCACGAGGCGCGGGCCGCGCAGGAGCAGTTGCGGGAGGCGCTGTTCGGGGTGCGGCCGGCGGCGTTCGCGCACATCGCGGAGACGGAGGACGGGGAGGCCGTCGGGTTCTCGCTCTGGTTCCTGAACTTCTCGACGTGGCGCGGGGTGCACGGGATCCACCTGGAGGACCTGTACGTACGGCCGGGCGTGCGCGGCGGCGGGTACGGGAAGGCGCTGCTGGCGGAGCTGGCGCGGATCTGTGTGGAGCGCGGTTACGAGCGGCTCGAATGGGCCGTGCTGAAGTGGAACGAGCCGACGATCGCGTTCTACGAGGCCTTGGGCGCGCGGCCGCAGGACGAGTGGTCGGTGTACCGGCTGACGGACGAGGCGCTGGCGCGGCTGGGCTCGGCGCAGGGCTGAGGCCGCTGCGCCGGGCCGGCGGTGCGGACGCCGTCAGCCGGTGATCCTGGCGGTGAAGGCGTCGAGGTTGGTGCGGGCTCGGTCGATCTTCTCGGCGAGGGTGAGGGTCTCCTCGTAGCGGCCGGCGCGGAGCTTCGGCTGCCGCTTGCCCCGGAGGTAGAGGGAGCAGGCGAGGTCGGCGCAGACGTAGATGCCGACGGTGTTGCCCTCGCGGCCGCGGGCCCCGGCGAGGGGGGCGACGAGGAGGGAGACGCCGGAGGCGGCGTGGCCGGTGAGGCAGATCTGGCAGACGCTGGACTTGAGGGCGCTGGTGCGGCTCGTGCCGGGGACGCGGAGGGTGATGCCGACGGGGGTTCCGTCGGTGTCCCGGCGTACGAGGTGGGCGCGGAGCGGGGCGCCGGGGTCCACCCAGCCGAGGAAGTCGAGTGCTTCCCAGGGGAGTTCGCTGAAGTCCAGGGGCAGCTTCAGGCGGGCTGCCTCGCCCTTGGTGCAGTTCACGAAGGACGAACGGATCTGTTGTTCGGTGAGCGGGTCCACGTCGGGGGACGGTACGGGGGGATACGGGCCGCTGTCATCCGATATTCCCGGCGGGCGGGTGCCGGTCAGGGTTCGAGGACGGCCTTGCCGGTGGTGACGCGGGTCTCCAGGACGCGGTCGTGCGCTTGCGCGCGCGGAACGGTCCGGCGGGCGTTGTCAGTGGGGCGGGGGACGATGGGGGGATGGCGCGCAAGGGACAGCAGGAGACGGTGAAGGCGGCTCGGCGGCCGGAGGTTCGGCTTCCGGAGTTGAGGGCGTGGGAGGGCGGCGGGCTGGAGCCGGACGGGGACTACGACGGGCTGGAGTTCGCGGACCTGGACCTGGCGGGGCAGGAGGGCATCGGGGCCCGGTTCATGGACTGCGCGCTGCGGCGGTGCGCGCTGGACGAGGCGGGGCTGGCGAAGGCGCGGATCCTGGACTCGGTGCTGGAGGGGGTCCGGGGGGTGGGGACGGACCTGTCCGGGGCGCTGCTGCGGGACGTGGAGCTGGTGGAGGCACGCCTGGGCGGTGTGCAGTTGCACGGGGCGGTGCTGGAGCGGGTGGTGGTCCGCGGGGGGAAGATCGATTACTTGAACCTGCGGAAGGCGAAGCTCAAGGACGTGGTCTTCGACGGGTGCGTGCTGGTGGAGGCGGACTTCGCGGGCGCGGTGCTGGAGCGGGTGGAGTTCCGCGGATGTGCGCTGCGGGGGGCCGATTTCACCGGGGGTCGGATGGCGGACGTGGATCTGCGGGGTGCCGCGGAGCTGGACATCGCGCGCGGGGTGGACGCCCTGGCCGGCGCGGTGATCAGCCCGGCCCAACTCTTCGACCTGGCCCCGGCGCTGGCGGCGCAGCTGGGAGTCCGGGTGGTGTCGTAACCCGCGCCGGCCTGTGCCCCGGGTCCGCCGGGGGCGGGTCCGCCGGGCCGGCGGCCCGGATCCCGGCGGGGCCGAGCCCCGCTCCCCGGGCTCGGCGGCTGTGGCCCGGCTGATGGCCGGAGCTGCGGCCGGGCCCTGTATTCCGGTGCCCGCGGGCCCGGCGCCTGTGGCGCGGGTGTCATGCGGCCCGGACCCGGTGGGGCCGGTGCCCGTTGATCCCCGGCCAGGGGTCAGGCGGGGACTCGGGGGAAGCGGGACTGGAGGGTCCAGATGACGGGGTTGTCGGCGAGGCCGTCGTGCATGTCGACGAGGTCCGCGATCAGGTCGTGCAGGAAGTCGCGGGCTTCGCGGCGCAGCAGGCGGTGGCTGAAGGTCAGCGGCTCCTCCTCCGACGGCATCCAGTCGGCCTCGATGTCGACCCACCCGAAGCGGCGTTCGAAGAGCATCCGGTCAGTGGACTCGGTGAAGTCGAGTTCGGCGTACTGGCGGTTGGCGGAGCGGCTGCCGCGCGGGTCCTGGTCGAGCTGCTCGACGATGTCGCAGAGCGCCCAGGCGAAGTCCAGTACGGGCACCCATCCCCAGGCTGTGGACACTTCCCGGTCCTTGACGGTGTCGGCGAGGTAGACGTCCCCGCAGAACAGGTCATGGCGCAGGAGGTGGACGTCCGCCCTGCGGTAGTCGGTCTGCGGGGGGTCGGGGAAGCGCCGGGAGAGGGAGTAGCCGATGTCGAGCACGTACCCGATGGTGTCACGGGTGCGCGGCCGCCCCCACCCCGGCGGTCGGCGGCGGGGCCGTCAGCGGACGCGCAGACGCCGCCGTCAGGGCAGCAGACGCTGCTCCTTCGCCACCGACACCGCTCCCGCGCGGGTGTCCACGCCGAGCTTGTCGTAGATCCGGCCCAGGTGGGTCTTCACCGTGGCCTCGCTGATGAACAGGGCCCGCGCGATGTCCCGGTTGCCCAGGCCCCGCGCCAGCTGGCCCAGGATGTCCAGCTCGCGGTCCGTCAGCGTCGGCCGGGAGCCCCGCATGTGGGCCATCACCCGGCTCGCCACCGGCGGGGAGAGCGTGGTGCGGCCCGCCGCCGCCGAGTGGATCGCGGAGAACAGCTCCTCCGGGCGCTCCGCCTTCAGCAGGTAGCCCGTGGCACCCGCCCCGATGGCCCGGGTGACGTCCGCATCCGTGTCGTACGTCGTGAGGACCAGTACGTGCGGGGGGTCGGTCACCGCCGTGATGCGCCGGGTGGCCTCGACCCCGTCGATGCCCTCGCCCAGCTGGAGGTCCATCAGCACCACGTCCGGGCGCAGCTTCGCCGCCAGGGCCACCGCCTCCTCGCCGCTGCCCGCCTCGCCCAGGACCTCGATGTCCGGCGCGCTGCCCAGCAGCGCCAGCAGGCCGGCCCGGACCACCGCGTGGTCGTCGCACAGCAGGATCGTCGTCGTCATCCGGTGGGCTCCAAGGGGATCGCCGCGGAGAGGACCGTGCCCTCGCCGGGGGTGGATTCGAGGGTCAGCGTGCCGCCCAGCTGGCGGACGCGGGCGCGCATCGCCGGGAGCCCGTGCCCGCGGTCCCCGGCCGCCCCCCGCGGCTCCGTGAAGCCCTCGCCGTCGTCCGCGACGTCCAGGACCACCTGGTTCCCCAGGAAGCTCAGGGTCAGGGCCGCGGTCCGGGCGTGCGCGTGCTCGCGGACGTTCGCCAGAGCCCCCTGGGCTATCCGCAGCAGCGCCGACTGGACGCGGTCCGGGAGCGGGGCCGGCACGCCCTCCAGATGGAAGCGGACCTCGATGTCCGGGCCCGCGTCGAGCGCGCGCAGCGCGTCCGCGAGGCCGCCGCCCCCTTCGAGCTCCGGCGGGGCCAGGTCGTGGACCAGCCGACGCGCCTCCGCCAGCCCGCGCGCCGCGATGCCGGTGGCCGTACGGACGTGCGCGCGGGCGGTGGCCGGATCGCTGTCCCAGGTGCGGTCCGCGGCCTGGAGCAGCATCTGCTGGCTGGAAAGGTGCTGGGCGAGCGTGTCGTGGATCTCCATCGACAGCCGCTGCCGCTCGGCGAGGGTGCCCTCGCGGCGCTCGGTGGCGGCCAGCTCGCGGCGGGTGCGGATCAGGTCGTCGATCAGCGCGCGCTGGGACTCGGCCTGGCGCTCCATGTGGACGAAGACGGCGGTGGCGAGGGCGGCGACCGCGGGCGGGGCCAGCAGCAGGTTCGGGTCGAACTCCTGGGAGAGCTTGAGCTGGGCCGCCACCACGAACACCGTCAGCAGGGCCACGAGGACGATCGCCGCGCGCGGCGGCAGGGTGCGCAGGGCGGTGTAGAAGAGGGGGACGGCGCACCACGCGAAGCTGGGCGCGAGGACGACCAGGACCACCCAGACCGCCACCACCAGCCCGAGCCAGAGCAGCCGCCGCAGGGTGGGCGCGGCCCCGAGCGCGGGGCCGAGCACGTACAGCAGGGCCAGCGCGATGCTGAGGGCGATGATCCACGGGGTGCTCGGCGAGCCGGGGTGGCGCAGCAGGAAGCGGACCACGGAGGCGCCGAGGAGCAGGAAGAACGCCGTGTGCATGACGGCCGCCAGGACCCGCGTGTCGTCCTTCTCCGGCCTCTGCCGCGTCTGCCGCGTCCGGTGTGCCTGCGGCGCGCGCGGGGTCTGCGGCGGTGCGTGGCTCTCGTGGCTCACAGCGGGCTCCCGGGTCGGTGTCTGGCTCCTCCATCGTCCCTGGTCGTACGCGATGGCGCCGACCAGCCAATCCGTACCCGTACCCGGTCCGCATCGACCGATCGGCTGACCCCCGGGTCAGCCGGTGCGGCAGCCGTCGCGAGCCGGTACGGGGACCGGTGGGTGCCGGGTGCGGCTCCAGGCTTGAAGCAGCAGAACGAGCCGACGTACTCAGGAGCAGCAGACATGAACACCCGCACCCGCGTTCTCACCGGTACCGCCCTCGCCGTCGCGCTCGGCGCCGGGACCTTCGGCGCGGTCAGCGCCAGCGCCGCGCAGCCCGAGGGCGCGCCGGCCGTCGTCGCCAAGAAGGACGGCGAGACGAACGAGAAGAACTTCACCACCACGACCCACCTCACGGTCGACGCCGCCACCCGCGCCGCCCGGGCCGCGCTGGAGGCCGCGCAGAAGGAGAACCAGAAGGTGACGGTCGCGGTCGTGGACCGCAACGGCAACACCATCGTGACCCTGCGCGGCGACGGCGCGGGCCCGCAGTCCTACGAGTCGGCCCAGCGCAAGGCCTTCACGGCCGTGTCCTGGAACGCCCCGACCTCGGTGCTCGTGGGCCGCCTCGCCCAGACCCCGAACCTGAAGGACATCCCGGGCACCCTGTTCCTCGGCGGCGGCACCCCGGTGCAGGCCAAGGGCGCCCCGGTCGCGGGCATCGGCGTGGCCGGCGCCCCGAGCGGCGACCTGGACGAGAAGTACGCCAAGGCCGGCGTCGACGCGCTGGAGAACTAGTCGAGCGGCTGCCGGGAAGCGGCGGTCGCGCAGAACCCCGGACCCGCGAAATCCGGCCCTCGTGGGAAACGGCCCGAAGTACCACATCGTGCCCACATAGGATCGGCGCGTGGAACTCCGTACGCTCTCCCGCCTCGCCGTCCCTGCCGCAGCCGCCCTGCTCGCCCTCACCACGGCGTGCACGGCCGGCACGGTGCAGGGGCGGCCGGGCGCGTCCGGGCTGCGCGACCCGTACTTCCCCAAGGCCGGCAACGGCGGCTATCAGATCGATCACTACGGCCTGGACCTCGACTACGACCCCGCCGACGGGGAGCTGAACGGCACTGCGGTCATCACCGCCCGCGCTGAGCAGGGGCTCAGCTCCTTCAACCTCGACCTCAGCGGCCTGGACGTCGAGGGCGTCACCGTGCAGGGCGCGGACGCCCGGTACAACCGGACCGGGCGGGAGCTGACGGTGCGGCCGGCCAAGGACCTCAAGAAGGGCGAGGTCTTCCGTACGGAGATCGACTACCGGGGCAAGCCCAAGCCCATCACGGACGCGGACGGCTCCAAGGAGGGCTGGATCACCACCGCGGACGGCGCCGTCGGGGTCGGCGAGCCGGTCGGGTCGATGGCCTGGTTCCCCGGGAACCACCACCCCAGCGACAAGGCCGCGTACGACATCACCCTGACCGTCCCCAAGGGCTACGAGGCGGTCTCCAACGGAGAGTTGGGCTCCCGTACGGACACCGCCGACGGGCGGACCGAGTTCGTCTGGCACAGCCGGGAGCCGATGGCGAGCTACCTGGCCACCGCCGCGATCGGGAAGTTCGAGGTGACCACCGGCCGGACCCCGTCCGGGGTCGCCCTCTACGAGGCCGTCGCGCCGGGGGAGGCGGCCGCCAGCGCCCCGGCGCTGGCCCGGCTGCCGGAGATCGTGGAGTGGGGCAGCCGCAGGTTCGGCCCGTACCCCTTCGGCACCGCCGGGGCGATCGTGCTGCCGGCCGACTCCCTCTCGTACGCGCTGGAGACGCAGACGAAGCCCGTCTTCTCCGGCGCGCCCGACGAGAAGCTCGTGCTGCACGAGACGGCCCACCAGTGGTTCGGCGACTCGGTGTCGCCGAAGTCCTGGAAGGACATGTGGCTCAACGAGGGCTTCGCGACCTACGCCGAGTGGCTGTGGTCCGAGGACCACGGCGGGACCACCGCGCAGCAGTACTTCGACGCCTTCCTCGCGGGCGACACCTCGGTGGACAAGGAGGCCGACTCCGACTGGGACGCCTTCCCGCCCGCCGACCCGCCCGCCGCCAAGGACATCTCCGAGAGCCCGGTGTACATCCGGGGCGCGATGGTCCTGCAGCGGATCCGTCAGGAGGTGGGCGACGAGAAGTTCTTCGCCCTGCTGCGCGGCTGGGCCGCCGACCACCGGGACGGGAACGCGAGCACGGCCGACTTCACCGCGTACGCGGAGCGGAAGACGGGGCACGACCTGAAGAAGGTCTGGGACGTCTGGCTGTACGGGGAGGGCCGGCCCAAGTAGGCGGGACCCCGTGGCGAAGCCCCCTCCCCGGACGGCCGGGAGGGGACTTCGGCTGCGGTGGCGGCGGACGCCAGGGGTCAGACGTTGACGCCGAAGTCCTGGGCGATGCCGACGAGGCCGGAGGCGTAACCCTGGCCGACCGCGCGGAACTTCCACTCGGCACCGCTGCGGTACAGCTCGCCGAAGACCATGGCGGTCTCGGTGGCCGCGTCCTCGGAGAGGTCGTAGCGGGCGATCTCGGCGCCGCCGGCCTGGTTCACGACGCGGATGTACGCGTTGCGGACCTGGCCGAAGTTCTGGCTGCGGGCGGCGGCGTCGTAGATCGAGACCGGGAAGACGATCTTGTCCACGTCGGCGGACAGGCCGGCGAGGTTGACGTTGATGGACTCGTCGTCGCCGGAGCCCTCGCCGGTGCGGTTGTCACCGGTGTGGACGATGGTCTGGTCCGGGGTGGACTTGTTGTTGAAGAAGACGAAGTGACCGTCGGAGACGACCTTGCCCATCGTGTTGACCGCGATGGCGGAGGCGTCCAGGTCGAAGTCGACACCGGTCGTCGTACGGACGTCCCAGCCGAGGCCGACCGTGACGGCGTTGAGGCCGGGGGCCTCCTTGGTGAGCGAGACGTTGCCGCCCTTGGACAGGCTTACTGCCATTTTGACTGGTGTCCTTCCTCCTCGCTTGGCCGCGAGATCGTGGCCAAGGTACCGCTGACCTTCATAACGCAGAGAGGGGGGCGCCGGGTTCCACTGCGCGTCCGTCTTCGCCGCTTCCCCCGTTTGCCTCTCCCCGTTCCGCCGCGGAAATACGCGTGACGGGCATCGCGCGGGGCGGGATCATAGGGGGCATGCCTGGTCCCTATGTCATCCGCGGTTCGGTCGTGCTCCCCGAGGCGGAGCTCGCCTGGCGCTTTTCGCGATCCTCCGGGCCGGGCGGGCAGCACGTGAACACCTCGGACTCGCGGGTGGAGCTGCTGTTCGACGTGGCCGCGACGAAGGCGCTGCCGGACGTGTGGAAGGAACGGGCGCTGGAGCGGCTCGCCGCCCGGCTGGTGGACGGGGTGCTGACCGTACGGGCCTCCGAGCACCGGTCGCAGCTGCGCAACCGGGAGATGGCGCTGGTCCGGATGGCGTCCGTGCTCGCGGAGGCCACCGCCCCGCCGCCCAAGGCGCGCCGCGCCACGAAGATCCCGCGCGGGATCAACGAACGCCGACTGCGGGAGAAGAAGGCGCGGGGCGAGACCAAGCGGGGCCGCACGGGCCGCGACTGGTAGCCGGACGGTGAGGGGGGCTTCTTCCGGATCGGCCGGGATCCTGCCGTCCCCGGCTCGTGTTCGTCTCAGGGCAGGACTTCCACGGTGATCGTGCCCTTTGCTTCCCTGCCGCCGTTGCTCACGGTGTAGAAGATCTTGTCGAATCCGTAGTACTTCTGGTCGGCCTTGTAGGCGAGCTCTCTCCTGGCGTTCTGGATCGTCGCCGTTCCGTGCTTCGGCTTCTCCACCTTGACGATCTTCAGCTGGCCGCGGCCGATGGCCAGCTGGCCGACGTTGAACTTCTTCGCCTTCTTGTCGGAGTGGAACACAGTGCTGCTCGGGGAGGTGGCCCTCAGGTGGCCGGGCGTGGCGGGTTTGTCCGGCTCGCGGCCGGGGGTCACGCGAACCGTTGCGGTGAGCGTCTTGCCGATGTCGGAGCCGAGGGACGGCTGGGCCTGCAGGGTCACGAGCACGCGGCCGTTCGTGGTGCTCGTCCACAGGGACTCCCATTCGTCGCCCACGTATTCGAGGCTGTTGATGTACTTCTCGGGAGGAGGGTCCTCCTGGTAGAGGGCGATATCGGCGATCTTGACCGCCGAGGTGCCGGCGATGGTCACCGAGATGTTGTCTCCGTATTGGAGGGGGAATCCGGGGTTGCACTGCGTCCATTCCGCCCCGCCTGCCAGGTTCGGGCAGGTGATTTCGTCTTCCGTCGGCGGTGCGGCCCGGGCCTCTGTGGTGAGCGGGCTGAACGCGGGTACGGCCAGCAGTCCGGCAACAGCCGCGGACAGTGTTCGCTTGCGCATGATGTGCCTCCTCTGCGCGTCGGCGAAGAAGGAAGCCCCCTCTCAGCCTACGGGCTCGGAGGTCACCCCGCCCCCGCCGCGGCGCCCGGCCGGGGCTCAGCCCGTCAGGTGGCGGTAGCGGCCGCGGAAGTAGGTCAGCGGCGGGGAGTCGGGGGCGGGCAGGGCCGAGGTGAGCACCCGGCCGATGACCAGGGTGTGGTCGCCCGCCTCGACGCGGTTCTCCGTACGGCATTCGAGGGTGGCCAGGGCGCCCGTCAGCAGCGGGGCCCCCGAGACCTCGCCGCGGACGTGGGGGAGGCCGGCGAAGAGCAGGCGGTCGCTGATGCGGTTCTTCATCGAGAAGCGGCTCGCCACCTGCACCTGGTCGTCGGCGAGGACCGAGACCGCCCACAGCGGCTGCTCCGCCAGCAGGTCGTCCATCCGGGAGCCCTCGCGCAGGCTCACCAGGACCAGCGGCGGCTCCAGGGAGACGGACATGAAGGCGGTGGCCGTCATGCCGACGTCCTCGCCGCGCGGGCCGTTCGGCGTCAGGGGGTTCTCGTGTGCGGTGATCAGGCACACGCCCGCAGTCAGTCGGGACATCGCGGCCCGGAACTCGTCGTTGCTCACGCCCTCAGGATGAAGGGTGGAGGCGAAAGGCATGGGTACAGGAGTCGTCTTCGGCACGCCTGGAACGCTAGTCTCGCCCTCCCGTGCCGCACATCGGGCCCGAGTCCGAGCCGCGTCCCCGCCTCTTGACCTAGGACGCCCTGGGCCCGGGCGTATCGTTTGCTCCCGGGAATGCAGGGGAGCGCTCCCAGGTGTCGCACCTGCCATCGCTTACCTTTATTCATCTCATGTGACTTGAGTCACAGAGGGCAAGATTTGTTGACCCTGTGTACCTGGCGCACAGCTCACTGTGATTCAGTGGACGGGACACCGCAACGAAACGCCGATGACAAACCTGGAGTTGCTGTCGAGGTCTCGGGGAGAGCGAGCAATGGAGACCGAGTCGGAGCCGTACGTCCGTCTTGCGACCCTGCGGCAGCTTCATCAGGTGGTGGCCGAGCTCAATACGGCCAGGAGCCTGGCGGACACCCTGCAGACCGTCGTGGACGGCATCGTCGTGGGCCTCGGCTACGAACTCGCCTGTGTCAACCTCGTACGCCCTGACGGGGATCTCGTCGTCGCCGCCTTCGCCGGCGATCCCGCCGCGGAAGCGCTGATCACCGGCCGCGTCGGCTCCCGAGCCTCCTGGGAACGCCGTCTGACGATGGGTGAGAGCTGGGACGGGCTCCGCTTCATCCCGCACACCGAGGGCTGGGTCCTCCTGGAGGACGACGTGCCCCAGTGGCACACGGACGGCCCCGATCCGCGCTTCGAGGACGAGTGGCACCCCGAGGACCGGCTCTACGCCCCCATGTATGCGTCCGGCGGGGAACTTCTGGGTGTCATTTCGGTGGACAGACCGCGCAACGGGCGCCGCCCCGGCGCGTGGGGGCGCGAAGCGCTCCAGATGTACGCCTTCCAAGCGGCGATTGCGATCAGCAACGCACGGCTGCGCGCGAACATGCAGCGGGCCCTGGTCCGGCTGGAGCGTGAACAGCAGGCGCTGCGCGCGAGCGAGGAGTCGTTCCGGCAGGCCTTCGAGTACGCGCCCAGCGGCATGGCGATCGCCGAGATGGGCGGGGACCAGCACGGGCGGCTGCTGCGGACCAACGACGCGCTGTGCCGGCTGCTGGGCCGGCCCGCCTCCGTGCTGCGCCGGTACTCCTTCTCCGACCTGGTCCACCCCGAGGACATCGGGACCCTGCTGCGGACCTCCGCCGAGGGCGGCCGGGCCGAGCTGCGGCTCGGCCGGCGCGACGGTACGTACGTATGGGTGTCGCTGCGCAACTCCGTCGTCGCGGACGCCGCCGACGGACCGCGCTTCCTGCTCACCCACGTCGAGGACATCGAGGAGCGCAAGCGCCACGAGCTCCAGCTCGCCCACCGGGCCAGCCACGACTCGCTGACCGGCCTCCCCAACGGCGCCGAGCTGCGCTCCCGCCTCGGCGCGCGGCTGTGCCGCAGGCCACAGTCGGTCCGCGCCACCGCCGTGGAGGCGCTCGACGCGGCCTACGAGGGGCACGCCGGCGGGCTCCAGACAGGTGGTGGTGCCGGCGAGCACGGCTTTCAGCCCGACACCTACCCCGAGCCCTTCGAGTTCGCCGGCACCCCGGGGACGCCTGGTGCGCCCGGCACGGGCGCGGGCCCGTACGACCACCACGTGCACACGGTGGCGCCCGCGAGCGACGTCGACGACGGGTCGAAGGGGCTCGCGGTGCTCTTCTGCGACCTCGACGGATTCAAGTCGATCAACGACCGGTTCGGGCACCACACGGGCGACGCGGTCCTGATCGAGGTGGCCCGGCGGCTGACGACGGGCGTCAGGGACGGTGACACCGTCGCTCGGCTGGGTGGTGATGAATTCGTCGTCCTCGCGGACGGACTGGGCGCGGCCGACGCAGCCGATCTGGCCGTCCGGCTGCGCAACGCGATCATCCCACCGATCCGGGTGGACGGCCGCGCGGTCCGTGTGGGCGCGAGTTTCGGCATCGGCTGGGCCAGCTGCGGCATGTCGGCGGACGAGGTGCTGCGCTCGGCCGATCAGCGGATGTACATCGAGAAAAGGTCGCGTTCCAAGGCGCATCGCCGCGCGGGCTGAGGCGATCAACCGCCCGTGGGTGCACCTGTTCGGGGTAGGCTCCCGTGGGTCGAAAGGAGTGACCTGCGATGACGACGCCCGCGAACCACGGCCAGAACAGTGGGGCGAACAAGCCCGAGGACGACGATCCGTTCGGCTATCTCTACGCGGACGGCCAGGCCGCCGGAGCCACCCCGCCCACGTCGGGCGGTGGATACGGCTACCCCGGCCCGGGGGTCGGCGGTCAGTCCGGCGCGCAGCCCGGTGTCCCCCGTACCTCGTACAACCAGGTGCGCACGGTCGGCGAACGGACGTACGGCGGCCAGCGGGGCCAGGTTCCGCCCCAGCAGCAGCCGCCGGCCTACCAGGCGCAGTACCAGGCCCCGGAAGCGCTCCAGGCGGGCGGCTACGGGGTCCCGCCGCAGCAGGGGCAGACCACGACGACGATCCCCGCACCGGGCGGCCACGGCGGCCACGGCGCGGGCGGCGGCTCCAGCCGCAAGGGCATGCTCATCGCGGCCGTCGCGGTGGTCGCCGCGGTCGTGATCGGCATCGGTGCCGCCCTGGCCTTCGGCGACAAGGACAAGGACAAGGGCGACAAGGGCAACACCGCGGGCGGGCAGCAGTCGGCGCAGCCGCAGAACTCGCCGTCCGCGGAGCCGAGCGCCTCGCAGTCCCCGGAGGCCCCGCTGCCCAAGGCGGACGCCTCGGGCGCCGGCATGTCCCTGACCGGCGGCGCGCACCTCGAAGGCACGGTGCCGGGCGCGAAGAGCGCGGGCGGCCAGTACGTGGGCGGCCTGAACGCCCCCGGTGCGGCGGCGACATGGACCGTGGACGTGGCCAAGGCGGGCAACTACAAGCTGAAGATGGTCTACGGGGTGCCGGGCAAGGACGCCAGCACCACGCTGACCATCAACGGCGAGGCGCAGTCCCGGCCGATCAACATGAAGAACTTCTCCCAGGCCAAGCCGGGCGAGTGGGACAAGGGCTGGACCAACACCTGGTCGCAGGTGTCGCTCAAGCAGGGCACGAACACGATCAAGATCTCGTGCGAGGCCGGGAACCAGTGCGAGATCAACCTCGACCAGCTCTGGCTCGAAAGGCTCTGATCCAGGCTACGGCCGGGCCGCGGCCCTAATGCGCCGTTACCTTCACCGACCCCCGTACCTGTTCGTAGGTGCGGGGGTCGAACTCTCCCGCCACCGGGGCCGTCACCGTGGCCGCCGACAGGGCGACCGCGCGGGTCAGCCGGTCCGGCCAGTCCAGGCCCTCCACCAGGGCCGACAGCAGCCCTGCTACCGCGGAGTCCCCGGCTCCGGTCGGGTTGCCCGCCAGGGCGCGGGGCGGGGCCGCCTGCCAGGTCCCCTGGGCGGTGGCCGCCACCAGCCCCTCCGGGCCGAGTGAGGTGACCACGGCCTGCGCGCCGCGGCGCCGGGCGTCGCGGGTGGCCTGGAGCGGCTCGCAGGAGCCGGTCAGTTCGGCGAGTTCGGCGGCGTTCGGCTTGACCATCTCGGGACGGGCGGCGACCCCGCGGCGCAGGGCCTCGCCGCTGGTGTCGAGCAGGACGGGCACGCCGGCCGCGCGGGCCGACCGTACGAGGGTGGCGTACGCGCCGACGGGCACGCCGGGCGGGAGGCTGCCGCACAGGGCGACCGCGCCGGCGCCGGCCAGCAGGGCCTCGTAGCGGGAGAGGAACCCGGCCCACTCCGCGGAACTGATCAGCGGGCCCGGCTCGTTGAACTGCGTGGTGTTGCCCGAGGCCCGGTCGACCACGGCCAGGGTGCGCCGGGTGGCGCCCGCGCAGGGCATCAGTGCGTCCGTCACCTGCGGGGACCCGGCGAGCAGTTCGCGTACGACGGCGCCCGTGCGGCCGCCCGCGAAGCCGGTCGCGGTGACCTCGTGGCCGAGGGCGGCCAGCACCCGGGCGACGTTGAGGCCCTTGCCGCCGGCCCGCTCGGTCACGGTGGTGACCCGGTGCGAGGCGTGCGGAATCAGCTTCGGTACATGGTGGGTGACGTCGAGTGCGGTGTTGAGCGTCACGGTGAGGATCATGGCAGGTCCCGGTCTCGGTGTGTGCCGGGATCATGCCAAACAGGAGTGCGGGCAGCCCAGCCCCGGGTGCCGCCCGCCTGCCTCCGCTACCCGCTCAGACCAGCGGATCCACGATCCACTCGCCCCTCCGCATGACGCCCTTGAGGTCGAACTCGGCGTCCAGGACGACCAGGTCGGCGTACTTGCCCGGCTCCAGCGAGCCGACCTCGTCGTACAGGCCGAGCAGCTTGGCGGGGTTGGCGGAGATGGCCTGGACCACGGACTCGACGGGCAGCTTGTCCAAGGTCACCGACCGCTTGAAGGCGGTGTCCAGGGTCAGTGTGGAGCCGGCGATCGAACCGCCCTCGACGAGGCGGGCCACGCCCTCCTTGACCTCGACCTCCAGCGGTCCCAGGTGGTAGATCCCGTCGCCGAAGCCCGCCGCGTCCATCGCGTCGGTGATCAGCGCCACGCGGTGCGCGCCCGCGTGGTGGAATGCCAGCTCCAGCATCGCCGGGTGCAGGTGGGTGCCGTCGTTGATCAGCTCGACGGTGACCCGCTCGTCCTCCAGCAGCGCGGCGATCGGGCCGGGGGCGCGGTGCTCCATGGCGGGCATCGCGTTGTACAGGTGGGTGGCCACGGTCGCGCCCGCGTCGATGGCCTGGCGGGTCTGGTCGTACGTGGAGTCGGTGTGGCCGATCGCGGCGATGACCCCGTGCTCGGCCAGCAGCCGTACGGAGTCCAGGCCGCCCGGGAGCTCGGTGGCCAGGGTGAACATGCGGGCGGCGCCGTGTGCGGCGTCGATCAGCTTGCGGACCTCGGCCGGGTCGGGGTCGCGGAGCAGGTCCTCCTTGTGGGCGCCCTTGCGGCAGGCGTTGATGAACGGTCCCTCGAAGTGGATGCCCGCGATCTCGCCCTGCCGGGTCAGCTCGGCGAGCAGCCCGGCGCGGCGGGCCAGTTCGTCCAGGTCGCCGGTGACGGTGGAGGCGACGAGCGTGGTGGTGCCGTGCTCGCGGTGGGTCCGTACGCCCCGGAGGACCTCCTCGGCGGTGCCGGAGGTGAAGGAGGCGCCGCCTCCGCCGTGGTTGTGCATGTCCACGAAGCCGGGGACGAGCCAGTGCCCGGACAGGTCGACGATCCGCGCGCCCTCACCGGCGCTGCCGGCGATGCGCTCGCCGTCGACGATGACGCGGCCGCCCGCCACGGTCCCGGTGGGCAGTACCACCCTGGCGCCGGAGAGAACGGTGCTGTGTGCGCTTCCGGACATCAGGCAGGTACCTCCGTGGCGAGTAGGTCCCAGGCGAGCAGCCCTGCGCCCAGGCATCCGGCGGTGTCCCCGAGGGCCGCCGGAACGATGTCGGGCAGCCGCTGGAACGTCACGCGCTCCTCGACGGCGGTCCGTAGTGGTGTGAACAAGGTTTCCCCGGCCTCGGCGAGCCCGCCACCGATGATCAGCGTGCGCGGGTCCAGCAGGGTGATCGCGGTGACCAGGCCGTCGGCGAGGGCGCCGACCGCGGCCAGCCACACGTCCAGGGCGCGCCGGTCGCCGGACCGGACGGCCTTGGCGCAGTCCGCGGCGTCCGCCTCCGGATCGCCGGAGGCGGACGCCCAGGCGCGGCTGACGGCGGACGCGGAGGCGAGGGTCTCCAGGCATCCGAACTGGCCGCAGCCGCAGGCCGGGCCCCCGGGGCGGACCACGATGTGCCCGATCTCGCCCGCGTAGCCGTGGGCACCGGCCTCGATGCGGCCGGCGATGCCGATGGCGCCGGCGATCCCGGTGCCGAGGGGGACGAACAGGAAGCGGTCGGCGCCCCGGCCGGCGCCGATGCGGCCTTCGGCGAGTCCGCCCGTGCGGACGTCGTGGCCCAGGGCCACCGGGAGGCCGCCGAGCCGTCTGCTGAGCAGCTCGCGCATCGGTACGTCGCGCCAGCCCAGGTTCGCCGCGTAGACGGCGATCCCGTTCTCGGCGTCGACGATGCCGGGGACGGCGACGCCGGCCGCGGAGGCGGCCACGCCGAAGCGTTCGCGGCCGAGCTCGGACAGCTCGGCGGCGAACTCCAGGATCGTCTCGACGACGGCGTCGGGGCCCCGGTCGCGGCCGGTGGCGCGGCGCGCTTCGTGGAGCAGGGTTCCTCCCCCGGCCACCGCTGGGTGGTGCCCCCTGGCGATGAGGGCGGCCTTCATCCCGGTGCCGCCCACATCGAGGGCGATGACGTGTTTCACGGGTTTCACAGGTGACAGTCTCGCGTGCTCGGCGGGGAAAGGTCTAGTCCATTGGTGGGGATTGTTGAGCTGCCATACAAATTCGGGACCTCGGTCGGGTCGCGAACCGGACACGCTGCGTTCCGGATGTGGACGAGCCGCCAAAGTGGTGTAGACCTTACGTTGATCGTACGTACAACAAGGGGTGGATCGAGAACTGTGAAGGGCCGTTACCTGAGCCTGGCCGCGACCGGCGCCGCGCTGAGCCTGACCGCCGTGGCCTTGACCGGCTGTGGAAGTGTGGGGAGCCTCACCGGGGACAACGAGGTGACCCTCCGGGTCGTGGCGGCCGACTACGGGGACAATCCGCAGAACTCCTCGACGGGCTACTGGAAGGACCTCGCGGCCGGCTTCGAGAAGGACCACCCCGGCGTCAAGGTCGAGGTCAGCGTCTACTCCTGGTCCGAGGTCGACGCCAAGGTCGCGGCGATGGTCAAGGCCGGCAAGGCCCCCGACATCGCGCAGATCGGCGCCTACGCCGACTACGCGGCCGACGGAAAGCTGTACACGGCGGAGGAGCTGCTCTCCGTCAAGACCGAGGCCGACTTCCTGGCGCCGCTCGCGGACGCCGGCAAGGTCAGGCGGGTCCAGTACGGCATGCCCTTCGTGGCCAGCACCCGCCTGCTCTTCTACAACGAGAAGCTGCTGTCGGACGCCGGCGTCATCGCGAAGGACGCCAAGGGCGGCTGGCAGCCGAAGAGCTGGGCCGACCTGGAGGCCGCGGCGAAGAAGCTCAAGTCCGCCGGCGTGCCGACCCCCTTCGCGCTGCCGCTGGGCCGCGAGGAGGCGCAGGCCGAATCGATGATGTGGATGCTCTCCGGCGGTGGCGGCTACACCGACAACGAGGAGGCGTACGCGATCGACTCGCCGGAGAACGTCAAGACCTTCGAGTTCCTGCGCGACAAGATGGTCGGCCAGGGGCTGACCGGGCCGGCGGAACCGGTGAAGACGGACCGTCAGGCCGCCTTCGACGCCTTCACCCGGGGCGAGGTCGGCATGCTCAACGGCCACCCCACGCTGCTGAAGCAGGCGGCGCAGAAGGGCGTGAAGTTCGGCATGGTGGCCATGCCGACCGCCGACGGCACCGAGCACCCGACGATGGGCGTCGCGGACTGGGTCATGGCCTTCAAGAACGGCCACCGCAAGGAGTCCGGGAAGTTCCTGGACTACCTGTACGAGGCGAAGAACGTGACGGCCTTCACCAACAAGTACGACCTGCTGCCGGTCACGACGAGCGGCTACCGGGCGATGGACTCCAGTACGGGCGCTGCGGCCCTGCAGCTGAAGACGTTCCTCCAGGCGCTGCCGAGCGCACGCCTCTACCCGGTCGGCAAGAAGTCCTGGGCCGGGGTGAGCGAGGACGTCAAGCAGAACATCGGCAAGAGCGTGCAGCCGGGCGGGCAGCCGGCGAAGGTCCTGGACGGCATCGCGGAGTCGGCACGCAAAGCGGACAGCCACTGAGCGGCGCGCCCCGGTGGGCCGTGGGCGCCCGCTCGGCTGCGGGCGCCCGGTGGCTGTCGGCGGGCGGCGTTAATCTGGCCGTATGACGGACGACGGGAGGCTGACGGCCACCGAGGCCGCGGTGCTCGCGTACGAGGGACGCACGTGGCCCGGGCCCGGAGCCAAGGAGCGGGCCATACGGGAGGGGCTGGGGATGACCCCGGTCCGCTACTACCAGCTGCTCAACGTGCTGATGGACGATCCACGGGCACTGGCCCACGCGCCCGGCACCGTCAACCGGCTCCGCCGCATCCGCGAGGCGCAGCGGGCCCGGCGCTGAAGGACCGGCGGCGCACCGGACACCGGCCGGAGGCGGACCGGCGCCCGCGGGTCTGCCGTGCGCCGTAGCCGTGGCCCGGCCGGGCCGTTAGGGTCGTCCGTATGGGGAGCCATCCGCACAGCCTGCCGATGCCCGTCACCGCTGCCGGACGTGAGGGACTCGAAGCCCTCCTCCGCACGCCCCACCGTTCCGTGGTCGCGCTCGACTTCGACGGCACCCTCGCCGACATCGTCCCGGACCCGGACCAGGCGCGGGCTCACCAGGGGGCCGTCGAGGCCCTGGCCGCCCTGGCCCCGCAGGTCGCCTCGGTGGCCGTGATCACCGGCCGCCCGGCGGGGGTCGCGGTCCGCCACGGGGGCTTCGCCGGGGTACCCGGCCTGGAACACCTGGTGGTCCTCGGCCACTACGGGGCCGAGCGCTGGGACGCCGTGACCGGCATAGTGCACGCGCCGGCCGAGCACCCCGGGGTCGCCGCCGTACGGGCGGAGCTGCCCGGGTTCCTGGACTCCATCGGCGCCTGGCGCGGCACCTGGATCGAGGAGAAGGGCCGGGCGCTGGCCGTGCACACCCGGCGCGCCGAGGACCCGGACGCGGCCTTCGCCGCGCTGCGCGAGCCGCTGGCCGAGCTGGCGGCGCGCCACGGGCTGATGGTGGAGCCCGGGCGGGCGGTGCTGGAGCTGCGGCCGCCGGGCATGGACAAGGGCATGGCCCTGACCGAGTACCTCGCGGAGACGGGGGCCGAGGCCGTCGTGTACGCGGGGGACGACCTCGGCGACCTCGCGGCGTACGCGGCGGTGGAGAAACTCCGGACCGACGGCATGCCGGGGCTGCTGGTGGCCAGCGGCTCCGCCGAGGTCCCCGAGCTCGCCGCCCGGTCCGACCTCGTCCTGAACGGCCCTGCCGAGGTCGTCGCCTTCCTGTCGGCCCTGGCCGACGCCGTCCGCGGCTGACGGGACCCTGCGCAGCGACTCAGGGGCGCAACTCACCGCCCCACCGTGCACACCTAGACGTCGCGCAGGGCGGCCAGCTGGGCCGTGAACCAGGCCGCCGGGGGGAGGGCCGTGGCCGCCGAGGCCAGCCGCTTCGTGCGCTCCGCGCGCTCATCGGCGGGCATCGACAACGCCGCGTGCAGGGCCTGCGCCGTCGCCGTGACGTCGTACGGGTTCACCGTCAGCGCGTCCTCGCGGAGCTCCCCGTACGCGCCCGCGCCGGTCGACAGCACCAGCACGCAGCCCGCGTCCGAGACGACCGGGATCTCCTTCGCCACCAGGTTCATCCCGTCCCGCACCGGGTTCACCAGCGCCACGTCCGCCAGCCGGTACGCCGCCAGCGACCGCGCGAAGTCGTCCTTCACCGACACCAGCACCGGCTGCCAGCCCGCCGTGCCGAACTCCTCGTTGATCTTTGCCGCCAGCTCCCGCACCGACTCCGTGTACGCCCGGTACACCGCCAGGTCCTGCCGGGAGGGATACGCCGAGGCCAGGTGGACCACCCGCCCCCGCCACTCGGGATGCACGGTCAGCAGCTCCCGGTACGCCAGCAGTCCCCGCAGGATGTTCTTCGACAGCTCGGTCCGGTCCACCCGGACGATCGTCTTCAGGCCGTCGACCTCCGTCCGCAGCGCCGCCAGCTTGTCGTCGACCTCCGGCCGGTGCGCCAGCGCCCGCAGCTCGTCCCCGTCCACGCCCAGCGGGAACACGGCCACGTCCGTCCGCCGGTGCTGCACCGGGCCCGTCGTCATCTTCTCGATGTACCGCGCGTCCTGCGGGCCCACCCCGGGCTCCGTCTTCGGCTCCGCGATGCCCCGCTCGTCGTCCAGCTGCGCCGCGGCCATGAAGCTGTGTGCCCACGCCCACGTGTGGAAGCCCACCACGTCCGCCCCGAGCATGCCCCACATCAGCTGCGCCCGGATGTCGTCGGGCAGCATGTCCAGGAACTCGCGCGAAGCCCACGGGGTGTGCGTGAAGTGGCTGATCTTGAGGTCCGGCCGCAGTTCCCGCAGCTCACCCGGGACCAGCGCCAGGTGGTAGTCCTGTACGAGCACTGCCGCGCCCTCGCCCGCCTCCTCCGCGAGCGCCAGCGCGAAGGCGTGGTTGTAGGCGACGTAGGACTGCCACTGCCGCCGGAACTCCGCGTCGAAGACCGGCTCGCGCGGGATGTCGTACAGGTGGTGGTGCGTGAACCAGAGCACCGAGTTCGCGATGCCGTTGTACGCGCCGTCGTACGTGGCGGGATCGATGTCCAGCATCCGGACACTGCCCCGGCTGCCGGGGGTGCCCCCGGGCTCGGAGACGCCCCGGCGGACCGCCTCGCGGTCCGCCTCCGACAGCGCCGCGCAGATCCACAGCGCATCCGGCTGCCGGGCGAGGGCGGTCGAGAGGCCGGAGACGAGACCGCCCCCGCCGCGCCGGGCGGTGAGGGTGCCGTCGTCGGCGAGGAGGTAGGAGAGGGGGCCGCGGTTCGCTGCAACGAGTACCTGGGAAGCCATGCGGCGAACCTAGCCCGGGGCCCGCTCCCCCAAACGTCAGTTCCCTCACGCCACCCGGCGGCCGGAGTACTCCTTGATCCCGGCCATGGGCGGCCGCTCCTCGGTGTCCACCGCGTACGTCCGCGGCACGAAACCGTCCGGCCCGCGCTCGAACTGCGTCAGCTCCGGCCGTACGGGGGGGTACCCCCAGCGGTGGCCGGGGGAGTGCCCGCGCGAGAGCCGCAGCTGCGCCGTCCGGTAGATGGCCGCGGCCATCCGGCCCAGGGCCTGGCCGTCCTGATGGCGGTGGAGCCGTACGCCGACGTCCACCTGGGCCAGCGCGTCCAGCCCGACGGTGTGCAGCGCGTCCACCAGCAGGCCCAGCTCGACGCCGTACCCGACGGGGAAGGGCAGTCGTTCCAGCAGGCTGCGGCGCACCGCGTACTCACCGCCGAGCGGCTGGACGAATCCGGCCAGCTGCGGCCAGTGCAGGTTGAGGAGCGGCCGGGCGACGAGCTCGGTGACCCGGCCCCCCTGGCCGTGGGTCTTGCCGAAGGCAAGCGGATCGGACCGGGTGCGGGAGGCGAGCCCATCGAATTCCGTCACGAGGGGGCGGTCGTACATCGCCTTGACGAACTGCACGTCCGGCTCGGTCAGCAGCGGGCCGACGATCCCGGACACGAAGGTGGACGAGAAGTCCCGCAGGTCCGCGTCCACGAAGCAGACGATGTCGCCTCCGGTCACCAGCAGCGAGCGCCACAGCACCTCGCCCTTGCCGTGCAGGGCCGGGATCCGCGGCAGGATGTCGTCGCGGTGCACCACGCGGGCGCCGGCCTTCGCGGCCACCTCGGCGGTCCGGTCGGTGGAGCCCGAGTCGACCACGACCAGTTCGTCGACCAGCGGCACCGGCAGCCCGTCGATCAGATCGCGCCGGATCACCTCGACGATGGCGCCGACCGTCTCCTCCTCGTCGAGCGCGGGCAGGACGACGCTGACCGTGGTGCCTGCCGCCCGCTTGGCGGAAAGCAGCCGGTCGAGCGGCCGGTCAGCCGCGGACCAGGAGCGGTCCGCAAACCAGCGCTCCACCTCTTCCAACACGTTCGGCACTCCCTGATCGGTCGTGGCTCCCCGGCGCTTTCGGCCGAAAAGCCATCCATCTCGCGGTTCGGACAGCTGTCTCAACCACCCGGACCTTCCGTTACAGTCTTGAACAACGCGAAGGACCGCCGCATGCCGGGGTCCCCGCGTACAAACGCCCGGACGCGCCATAGAGCGCGCGGCCCGGTGCCATACCGCTCATCCAGAGGGGCAGAGGGACACGGCCCGTTGAAGCCCCGGCAACCCTCCAGTCGGTTCTCGCGTTCGCTTGCGGCAGCGAGGTCCCCGGCTAGGGAAGGTGCCAATTCCGTCTCATGGCGAAGTGCGCCATGGGGAAGATGAGGAGAAAGGGCCTCGCCATCATGGCTGCACAGACTGTTGCCACCTCTGTCGATCTCGGACCTGCCACCGGCCTTTCCTGTCGTGAGTGCGGTACCCGCTTCGAGCTCGGACCCATCTTCGCCTGCGTCGAGTGCTTCGGTCCGCTGGAAGTCGCCTACGACCTTCCCACCGGTGACCCCGAAGCCCTGCGCGCCGCGATCGAGGCCGGCCCGAACAACATCTGGCGCTACGCCCCGCTGCTGCCCGTCCCCGTCGACGTGGCCTCCAAGCCCAGCCTGAACCCCGGCTTCACCAAGCTCGTCGACGCCCGGAACCTGGCCAAGGAGCTCGGCGTCACCGGCAAGCTGTACGTCAAGGACGACTCCGGCAACCCGACGCACTCCTTCAAGGACCGCGTCGTGGCCATCGCCGTCGAGGCCGCCCGCGCCTTCGGCTTCACGACCCTCTCCTGCTCCTCCACCGGCAACCTGGCCGGCGCCGTCGGCGCCGCGGCCGCCCGGGCCGGATTCCGCTCCTGCGTGTTCATCCCGCACGACCTGGAGCAGGGCAAGGTCGTCATGGCCGGTGTGTACGGCGGCGACCTGGTCGGCATCGAGGGCAACTACGACGACGTGAACCGCTTCTGCTCCGAGCTCATCGGCGACCCGCTGGGCGAGGGCTGGGGCTTCGTCAACGTCAACCTGCGCCCCTACTACGGCGAGGGTTCCAAGACCCTCGCGTACGAGATCTGCGAGCAGCTCGGCTGGCAGCTGCCCGACCAGCTCGTCATCCCCATCGCGTCCGGCTCGCAGCTGACGAAGATCGACAAGGGTCTGCAGGAGCTCATCAAGCTCGGCCTGGTCGAGGACAAGCCGTACAAGATCTTCGGCGCCCAGGCCGAGGGCTGCTCCCCGGTCTCGACCGCGTTCAAGGCCGGCCACGACGTGGTCCGCCCGCAGAAGCCGAACACCATCGCCAAGTCGCTCGCCATCGGCAACCCGGCCGACGGCCCGTACGTCCTGGACATCGCCCGCCGTACGGGCGGCTACGTCGAGGACGTCAACGACGAGCAGGTCGTCGAGGCCATCAAGATCCTCGCGCAGACCGAGGGCATCTTCGCCGAGACCGCGGGCGGCGTGACCGTCGGCGTGACGAAGAAGCTCATCGAGAACGGGCAGCTCGACCCGGCGCTGACCACGGTCGTCCTCAACACCGGCGACGGCCTCAAGACCCTGGAGGCGGTGGCCGCGGACAGCGGGCAGACCGCCACCATCCGCCCGAGCCTGGACGCGTTCCGCGCCGCCGGCCTGGCCTGATCTCCCCTGACACCCGGAAAGGCAGTAGCGCCATGAGCGTCAACGTCCGCATCCCCACCATCCTGCGCACCTACACCGGCGGCCAGGCCGAGGTCACCGCCGAGGGCTCGAAGCTCTCCGAGGTCATCGAGTCCCTGGAGAAGAACCACCCGGGCATCGGTGCGCGCGTCCTGGACGACCAGGGCAAGCTGCGCCGTTTCGTGAACGTCTACGTCAACGACGACGACGTGCGCTTCGAGGGCGGTCTGGACGCGGTGACGCCGGACGGCGCGGGCGTCTCGATCATTCCCGCCGTCGCGGGCGGCTGCTGACACGCGAAAGCACCAGAATTACCCCCTCCGGCAAAAGCGGAGGGGGTAATTCTGCTTGGTTGGGCGCGGTAGGGTTGGGGAAGTCCCCTCCGCTGTTCTTGCCTGCCGCATATGAGCGGGTCGCGTGATGGTTGACATTGAGTCAATGTGCGTGTGCGGTATGGGGCTTTGGCGAGATATGCCAGGTCCGAGTTGCCCGAGAATATGCCAACTTTTCACTCTATTTCAATGTATCCCCGTGTCCAGATTTCTCGTCGGATTGACCTGTTGCAGACAGCAGCGGTGCAGATACATTCAGCCCCGGTCGAGGCGTTCCGGCGCAAGTTCTGACCCGGGACCGCGAAGTGCGGTCCTGCGCAAGGGCCAGTAATAGGGGAGTTAGGCATGGCTCAGGGCACCGTCAAGTGGTTCAACGCGGAGAAGGGTTACGGCTTCATCGCGGTCGACGGTGGTGCGGATGTGTTCGTCCACTACAGCGCCATCCAGATGGACGGGTACCGCACCCTTGAAGAGGGTCAGCGGGTCGAGTTCGAGATCTCGCAGGGCCAGAAGGGTCCGCAGGCGGACATGGTCAAGCTCGCCGTCTAGTCCCGGCGCGATCGACCACCGACGCATGACGCACGAGGGTCCACATCCTTGAGGAGGGATGTGGGCCCTCGGTGCATGTCCGGCCGACGGTCGGGGCAGCCGCCCGGCGTTGCCTGAAGCCGCTTGCACTCTCGGGGGCCGAGTGCTAATCATTGGCGTTAGCACTCTCCATGTGAGAGTGCTACTACACAGGACCGGGTCGGTGAGGCCCGCAGGGTCCGGCGGGAAGGAACCGCCGGGCACGCAGGCCGTCCGTCGCGGGCGCGGGCGCGGTCCGGAGCAATCCAAGCCTCCCCTCGCGCCGGCGGCGCAGGGGGAACCCCAGTCCTGGAGGACCACTTCAGATGGCCAAGATCATTGCGTTCGACGAGGAGGCCCGGCGCGGTCTCGAGCGCGGGATGAACCAGCTCGCCGACGCCGTCAAGGTCACCCTTGGCCCCAAGGGTCGCAACGTCGTCCTTGAGAAGAAGTGGGGCGCCCCCACGATCACCAACGATGGTGTCTCCATCGCCAAGGAGATCGAGCTCGAGGACCCGTACGAGAAGATCGGCGCCGAGCTGGTCAAGGAAGTCGCCAAGAAGACGGACGACGTCGCGGGCGACGGTACGACCACCGCCACCGTGCTCGCCCAGGCGCTCGTCCGCGAGGGCCTGCGCAACGTGGCCGCCGGCGCGAACCCGATGGCCCTCAAGCGCGGCATCGAGAAGGCCGTCGAGGCCGTCTCCGGCGCCCTGCTGGAGCAGGCGAAGGATGTCGAGACCAAGGAGCAGATCGCTTCCACGGCCTCCATCTCCGCCGCCGACACCCAGATCGGCGAGCTCATCGCCGAGGCCATGGACAAGGTCGGCAAGGAAGGCGTCATCACCGTCGAGGAGTCCCAGACCTTCGGTCTGGAGCTGGAGCTCACCGAGGGCATGCGCTTCGACAAGGGCTACATCTCGGCGTACTTCGCCACCGACATGGAGCGTATGGAGGCGTCCCTGGACGACCCGTACATCCTGATCGTCAACTCGAAGATCGGCAACGTGAAGGACCTCCTTCCGCTGCTCGAGAAGGTCATGCAGTCCGGCAAGCCGCTGCTGATCATCGCCGAGGACGTCGAGGGCGAGGCCCTGTCGACCCTGGTCGTCAACAAGATCCGCGGCACCTTCAAGTCCGTCGCCGTCAAGGCCCCGGGCTTCGGCGACCGCCGCAAGGCCATGCTCGGCGACATCGCCATCCTCACGGGCGGCACGGTCATCTCCGAGGAGGTCGGCCTCAAGCTGGAGAACGCGGGTCTCGACCTGCTGGGCCGCGCCCGCAAGGTCGTCATCTCCAAGGACGAGACCACGATCGTCGACGGTGCCGGTGACAGCGACCAGGTCCAGGGTCGCGTCAACCAGATCCGCGCCGAGATCGAGAACTCCGACTCGGACTACGACCGCGAGAAGCTCCAGGAGCGCCTCGCGAAGCTGGCCGGCGGCGTGGCCGTCATCAAGGCCGGCGCCGCGACCGAGGTGGAGCTCAAGGAGCGCAAGCACCGCATCGAGGACGCCGTCCGCAACGCGAAGGCGGCCGTCGAGGAGGGCATCGTCGCCGGTGGTGGCGTGGCCCTGCTCCAGGCCTCCGCGGTCTTCGAGAAGCTCGACCTGTCGGGTGACGAGGCGACCGGCGCCAACGCCGTGAAGCTCGCCCTGGAGGCCCCGCTCAAGCAGATCGCCGTCAACGGTGGTCTTGAGGGTGGCGTCGTCGTGGAGAAGGTCCGCAACCTGACCGTCGGCTGGGGCCTGAACGCCGCGACCGGCGAGTACGTGGACATGATCGCCGAGGGCATCATCGACCCGGCGAAGGTCACGCGCTCCGCGCTGCAGAACGCCGCGTCCATCGCCGCGCTGTTCCTGACGACCGAGGCCGTCATCGCCGACAAGCCCGAGAAGGCCGGCGCCCCGGCCGGCGGCGGCATGCCGGGCGGTGACATGGACTTCTGATCGACCGCGGCTCCGGCCGCAGGCTGATCGGCTGTTCTCGACCGAGGGCGGCACTCCCGTACGGGGGTGCCGCCCTCGGGCGTTTCGCGGGCCTCTAGAAGCCGGTGGTGTCGAGGGAGAAGTCGAAGGGCTCCGGGATCTGCAGAGGCTTGCCGAAGGACACCGTCGTACGGGAGCGGTATCCATGCGGAGAAGGGTCCCAGAAGCAGGTGATCTCCGAGTCCTGCATGTCGATGACCAAGTAGACGGGAACGAGCGAGCCGTACACGTCCAGCTTCTCGTTCCAGTCGGCGTCCCTCGTGGAGACGGACGTGAACTCTCCGACCAGCGAGAGCGCCGCTGCGTCCGCGTGCAGCCCGTCCTCCTCGAAGGCCGCTTCGTCCGCGACGTACAGGTCCGGTCCGTAGCCGCGCTCCGCTGCCGGGAACCGGAACAGGAAGGGCGAGGTGTCGGCGAACTGCCCTTCGGGGACGTGCGCCTGGAGCTGCTCGCGCAGGAGGCGCATGCGCCTGGAGTAGCGCAGCTTCGAAAACGGCGACACGATGATCTTCCCCCGGATGAGCTCGGCCTTGAAGCCGTGCGGCGTGTCCATCTCCGCGACGGTGCGCAGGAGGCTTTCGAAAGCCGGTGACGCCTGCGCTTCTATGGGGGTGGCCCGTTCGATCATGATCGTCACCGTGGTCCTCCGCCTGCTTACTTCGTCGTCGGGTAAGCCTTGCCTCCAGGCTAGTGGCGGGACGGAGTGCATGCCCGGCTGTCGGGACGGATCACCGTCCATCGGGTGACTTTGGTTGACTGGGGGCATGAGCGATCTCTTCGTGAAGATCTGCGGCCTGAAGACCGCGCACGACGTCGACGTGGCTGTGGCCGCCGGGGCCGACGCCGTCGGGTTCGTCTTTGCCGCCGGGAGTCCTCGTACGGTCGATGCCGCCACCGCGCGGGAGCTGGCCGCGGGGGTGCCCGACGGGGTGCTCACGGTCGGGGTGTTCCGCGGGCAGCCGGTCGACGAGGTCCGGCGGCTGGCCGAGGAGAGCGGCGTACGGGGAGTGCAGCTCCACGGCGACGAGGGCCCCGAGCACTACGGGGCGCTGCGCGCCGAGGGCCGCACCCTGCTCCGCGCCACCGCCCTGCGCGTCGAGCGCTGCGGGGAGTACGGGGAGGACCTGCTGCTGATCGACGCCCCCGACCCGGGCTCCGGCAAGCCGTGGAACTGGGCGTCCGAGGACTTCACCGCCCCGCGCGGCCACTGGCTGCTGGCCGGCGGGCTCACCCCGGGGAACGTACGGGAGGCCGTGGAGACCACCGGCGCGTGGGGCGTGGACGTGTCCAGCGGTGTCGAGAGCGAACGCGGCGTCAAGTCCCCGGAACTGATCCGCGCCTTCGTCGCCGCGGCCCGGGGCCGTTAGACCCGCGGGGGAGTGGCTGCCGGGGCGATCGCGTTCAGCCCCGGTTCCACCCGCCTCGCGCCGACGCGGGACCGCCACTCAGCGGGTTGTCCGGCCGTCTGCGGCTACGCTGCGGCGTGGGGGGAATCATGGACGAGAGACCGTCGCCCGGGCAGCGGCTCCGGCACTACACCGCGGTGACCGCGGCCTGCGCGTTCACCGCCGTCGCGGTGCTGTACGCGGTGCTGTGCGCGAAGCTGGCCGACGACACGCCGTCCGACGCGTACGGCACGGGCAGTGCTCCGCGCGGCTTCGGCATCCTGGCGCTGTCCACGGCGGCCGGCGCCCTGGCCGCGGCCGGCCTGTGGTGGTACGCCGTACGGGGCCGCCGGCACCGCTCCGCGCTCGGCCGGACCGCGGCCGTCGCCGTCGCCCTCGTCGCGCTCTGGCCGGGCTGGCTCGGCTTCTCGTGGATGCGCGGCCCGCAGATGGACCTCTTCTCGTACCAGGCCCCGGACGGCGGGGCCCTGGAGAAGCCGCTCGGCTCCTGGGCCGGAACCCCTGCCTCGGGGGACGTGATCCGGGTCCGTGCGGACGGCGTCACGGCCTTCAACGGGGAGGGCCGCCACGGCGGGGGCTTCAGCGCCCCTGACGGCGGCGCGGTGTGCGCGATGAGCGACGACGCCCCGTCCGGGACCGGCCTCGTCACCCTGACCACCGCGGGGAGCGAGTGCGGCAACAGCCTGGTGGCGGTGAACACCGGGTCCGGCGACAAGCGCTGGACGAAGGACATCCCGAAACTCGCGGGCAAACCGTCCGCGGGAGGGAACCTTGCCGTAGCAGCGACGACGGACGCCGTGCTCGCCCACGACCTGGGCACGGGCGCAGAGCTGTGGCGCTTCCCGCTGCCCGCGGGCACCGTCGTCTCGCAGGTCGCGGCCGGACCCGATCGGGTTCTTTTTCTGGCGCGGACCGACAAGGGCAGTGAGCTGTCCGCCCTGGACGCCCGCATCGGATCCCGCTCCTGGCAGTCCCCGCTTCCGGACGGGTACGGGGCCCCGGGCATCGTGTCGGCCTCCCCGGCGGCCGCCGTCGCGGACGGACACCTGATGCTGTTCGACGAGGCGGGTCGCCCGCGCACCGTCCCGGAGCCGCCGTTCGTCCCCGCGGACGAGGCCCGTCTGGTCGTCGGCGACGTGCTGTACGTCGCGGTCTCCGAGCGGGAGAAGCGGGAGCTGCTGACGGCCTACTCCCTGAAGGACGGCCGCCACCTGTGGACGCGGGCCTTCGAGGACGACTGGCAGATCCGCGGCCTGGCCGTCGGCCGGAACGACCGGATCGCGGTGGTCACGCAGGGCACGTACACCCACCTCTGGCACCTCGACCCGCGCACGGGCAGGCCCGGTGGGGAGTCGACGGTCCTGCGCGACCTCCCGCTGGGCACATCGTTCGCCCTCTACGGCAGGACGTTCGTCAACCTCGACGACGGCGGCCGGCTCCCGCCGATCTTCGACGTGCGACCGGCGTTCGGCTGGTGACTCACTTGACCTCCGCCTCCCCGCGCTGAAGCACGGGGATTCTCCGCCTGTGGGTGGCCCTGTTGTGTTGGGGCTCCCGCTTCGGGTGGGTTCCTGGTTCTTCCCCACCGGGGTGGGGGTTGTGCGCGCTGCCGGGCTACTGCCCGGTCCTACGTGCGCTCCGCAGGCGTTTACCGTCACCGTTACCGGCGCCGGGCCCCCGGTCCGGGGGTGGGTGGTTATGTGGTTCAGGCCGCGAGGGTGCGGCGGCCTTCGTAGAGGACGTTCCGGCCGGCGTTCCAGTCCCGGTCGTGCCGGGTGTCGCAGTTCGGGCAGGTCCAGGCCCGCACGTCGAGGGGCTTGGGTCCGTCGCGGAAGCCGCAGGCGGAACATATCTGGGACGAGGGGAATGCCCGGTCGACCTTGGCGAAGGACCGGGCGCGCCGTTGGGCTTTGTACTCCAGCATGGTGACGAACTGGGACCATCCGGCGTCGTGGATGCTCTTGGCCAGGCGGGTGCGTGCCAGTCCTCGCACGTTCAGGGTCTCTGTGAAGACGGCTTGGTTTTCGCTCGTCAGCTTGTGGGACCACTGGTGGTGGAAGTTGCGGCGGGCGTCCGCCACGGAGGCGTGAGCGCGAGCGACCCGGGTGCGGGCCCTGTCCCGGTTGTTGCTGCCCTTCTTCTTCCTTGACAGCTCCCGCTGTCGCTTCTTCAGCTTCTTCTCCGCCCGCCGCAGGTACTTCGGTGAGGCGATGTGCGTGCCGTCGGAGAGGACCGCGAAGCGGGTCAGCCCGAGGTCGATGCCCTGCTCCCCGTCGGTAGGGGGCAGGATGTCGGCGGCCGGGTCCGTGTCCACGACGAAGCTGACGAAGTACCGGCCGGACCGGTCCTTGATCAGCGTCACCGACGTGGGAGCGGACGGCAGGTCGCGGGTCCACTTCACCCGCACGTCCCCGATCTTCGGCAGGCGCAGCCGGCCGTCCTCGGTGATCGACCAGCGGTCCGACTTCGTGAAGCGCGCGGACTGCCGGTTGTCCTTGCGGGATTTGAAACGCGGCGGCTGGACCTTCGGCCCCCTGCGCAGCCCGGACTTGGAGTCCTCATGCGCCTTCCACGCGGCATCCAGGTCCCGGAGGGTCTGCTGGAGGACACCGACCGGCGCATCGGACAGGAACGCCCGCTGCTCGGTCTTCTTTGCGGCGGTGACCGCCGTCTTGGCCAGGTCGGCGTTCTTCGGCACCCGCTGGTACGGGCCCTGCGCGATGCGCTCCTTCGGGTTCCCGAGGAGCTTGTTCGCCGCTTTCACCGGCTTGATCTGTGCGAGCGCGTCGTTCCAGACCACGCGTCGGCACCCGAACACCCGGGCGGCGCTGGAGCGCTGACCGGGGGTCGGGTAGACGCGGTACTGGTAACGAAGCTGCATGATCGCGATGCTACTACCGTTGGGTTATGGCTGAGCATGAGAACATTCGTACTGGTAGGCACTGCACCCTCCTCATGCATACCCACTTGGTTTTCGTGACCAAGTACCGGCACAACGTCTTCACCGACACGCACCTGACCCGCATGGAAGAGATCATGCGGGCGGTCTGCAAGGACTTCGAATGCGAGCTGGTCGAGTTCAACGGCGAGGCGAACCACGTCCACCTGCTCGTGAACTTCCCACCCAAGGTCGCCGTCTCCAAGCTGGTCAACTCCCTCAAGGGCGTCAGCTCCCGAAGGCTCCGCCAGGAGCACCCCGAACTGGTCCGGCACTACTGGCGAGCACAACGGCTGTGGGCCGGGTCGTACTTCGCCGGGTCCGTCGGCGGCGCCGCCCTCGCAATCGTCCGCCGCTACATCGAACAGCAGAACCGTCCCGTCTGACCGTCAAGACAGAGACGCAGAGAACTCCGGCGCTCCGCGCCTCCGCCCCAAGGACGCATTCCCTACCGCCCTGAAGGGCGGTACTCCCTGCGAGAAATCAGGTGGCGAAGTCCTTCAGGGGCTCGGTGTCCAGGGTGATGCCCACGGGGTCGGGGATCTCGACGGTCGTGCCGTGTGCGAAGGCGGGGTCGAGGAGGTACGTGCCGCCCTCGGGCTCGCTGTAGATGGTCAGGGTGTGCCGGTCCCGGTCGATCAGGAGGAAGACGGGGATGCCGGCCGCGGCGTAGCCGTCCTTCTTCTCGGGACGGTCCCGCAGGTCGGTGTCGGAGTCGTGGGAGGTCACCTCCACGACCATGAGGACCTCGGAGGGGTCTGCCCATTCGCCTTTGCCGGCGAATGAACCACGAGGCGCGAGGGAACCGTCGGGCCGCGCGCGGCCGGCGCGATACTGCTCCACCGCCAGTCCTTGCTCGGGATAGAGCGCCAGATCGGGGCGCCGTTGCATGCACTGCAGAAGCAGCCACATTGCGATCTCCGCGTGGTCACCGTCGGGCACTGGCTTGACCTCTAGCTTTCCCGCAATGAATTCGAGCGTCACGGTTTCGGGTGCGCCGCGCTCAAGTGCTTCGAAGTCATCGAGGGTCATCTGGGGACGCTTGGTGGAGCGTGCGGACATGGGGTCGCCTCCTCGACTCCATGGTGCCCTGCGCGCCCTGTGGCGGACCTTGTGAAGCGCCATGTGTGACTCCGTTCGGCTACGGCTCGGCACACGCTATTGGCATATTCCGGTCCACTGGTGCCCGGATGTGCAGGGTGCGCCCGAACGGGTGACCCTCAGAGGGCAGTGAGGAAGGCACCCCAGGCGGCTGCGCCGAAGACGAGGTGGGGGCCGTCCGGGATCTTGGAGTCCCGGACGGGGACGAGGTCGGGGTGCGCGTCACAGACCTCGACGCACTCGCTCCCGTCACCGCCGCTGTGGGTGGACTTCCGCCAGGTCGCCATCTCCAGGCAGCTGCCGCCGTCGCCTCCGCTGTAACTCGACTTGTGCCAAAAGGCAGCTGACAGGTCGTACTCAGGGCTGCTGGTCATGCTCGTACTCCTCCGCCACCGACTCGATCAGGGCCAAGGACTGGCGTGGGGACAGTGCACTGGCCGTAAGGAGATCGTAGGTCAGCGCATGCCGACCGACCGTGGCCGGATCATCAAACAGTTGGCCCGTCCCAGGGCCTTCGACGTAGGCAAGCGGGGGCGCGTCGTCGAAGGCCATCAGTTGGAGGAAGCCCTGCATCCCCGAGTGGAAGCCCGCGCTGAAGGGCAGGATCTGAACGATGATCCGGCTAGTGCGGATCAGGTTCGCGATGTGGCGCAGGGCCTCAGCCAGCAGCTTGGGGTCATCTCCGGCGCGGCGTAGGACCGCTTCGTCCAGGACGCACCACAACAAGGGGGTTGTTTCGTTGGCGAGGATCGCCGACCTGGCCAGCCGGTTCGCAACTAGCTCGTCGATGATCGCTGTTGGCGCTGTCGGCTGATAGGCGCGGAACACGGCCCGGGCGTAGGCCTCTGTCTGGAGCAAGCCCGGGATGATCTGCGGCGCGTACTCCCGGATGGCTAAGGCTTCCGCCTCGGCCTCGGCGGCCTCCACAAAGTGGTCGGGGTACTTGGACTTGCCCTGCTTCCCGGCGTTGCGGGTGAAGAAGCCGCCCGTTCCCAGGATCTCGTCTATCGACTTGGTGAGTTCGAGGGTGATGCGGCGCGTGCCCGCCTCCATCTGGCCGACGTACGAGCCGCTCACGAACAGCTTCTCGCCCAGTGCGGCCTGGCTCATGCCCGCGCGTTCGCGGGCCACGCGGAGTTCGGCGCCGAGGAGGGCGCGGGGTGAGGCGGGGTCGAGGGGCTTTCCTGGCATGACAACTCCCGGTCCAACAGGTGCGGTTGCTGCGGGTGACCCACTTGAAAGGCTAGCGGGGGTGTCGCCACGCTGTGTAGGGGAGTTGAATACTCAGGGTAGAAAGGTGACATGTCATGGTGCTCACGGCCAAGGAGCGGATGCAGGCGGCGGAGGAGGCCGTGCGGCAGCTGAGGGAGTCCCTCGCGGGCGTCGGGGTCACGCTTCCCTCGCTGGACGTGGACGGGGTCTCGGCGGCGGGGACGTACGGGCTGCCGTTGATCGACCTCGGGCGGTGCAACCTCACCACCGCCCTCCGCTTGGCCGTCATCCTGCACGAGCGGGCCCGCCCCGCGTGAGCGAGGCCGCCCTGGAGGGGTGCCGCGCGGCCGCACGGGCGTGGGAGTTCGAGCTGGCCTGGAAGTTGGAGAAGGGCCTGGCGGGGCCCGGGTGGAGGAGGAACGGGATGCCGCTCCAGGTGCGGGTGGAGCTGCACGAGGCCAGTGGGCTGTGGACCGCGGTCGGCGACGACGGGAAGCGCAGGGTGCGGGAGACGGCCGAGACGGCGGACGAGGCGACGGCCCTCGTCCACGAGGCGTTCGGGCTGAAGGCCTGGCGGCCGCAGCCGCTCCCGCCACCCGGCTGGCACCGCTTCACGCTGATCCACTGCCCGGTGGGCCGAGCGCCCGGCTACGCGGATCCGCGCTACGACGCGATCAAGGCACGGCCGCCGCAAGGCTGTGTGCCCGAGGACCTCGACGGCTCCTTCGGGCTGCGGTGCGAGCGGCCCGGCGCGCGGCTGCTGGACGCGGTGGGGGAGTTGTGCGGCGAGATCCGGGCCGGGCACGGGCTGCTCATGACCGACCTGGGCATCGAGAAGCTGTGGGAGTGGTCGTCCGACGGCGCGGACGGCTGGGGTGCCGAGATCGTCGGGCAGCTGCTGCTGATGGCGGCCGAGCGGGGCCTGGAGCTCGGCTACTCGGTGGAGGATCTGGCCGGGTTCCTGCGGGCCGCTGCCGGGTCGGTTCCATGACGGGCGTGGCCGATTGGCATTTCAAATGCCATAGTGGTGACATGGCTGATGACAGCGATTTCCTCCCCGGCGACGGGCCCAGCAGCGGCATCTCGGTATCGCTGACCGCAGGCACCTTGCGGGCCATCCGAGACCGGGTCGGCAAGCGAGGGGTTTCGGCCTATCTGGAGCGGGCGGCGCAGCGCCAGATCGAGCGGGACAACCTGGACGAGCTGATCGCCGAGTTCGAGCAGGTCAACGGGCCGGCCGACCCGCAGGCCGTGGCGGCCAAGCGCGCCAAGCTCACGGGCCGGGCGCCGGAGGCGGGGGCTGCCGCGTGAGCGGTGCCCTGGTGCTCGACAGCGAGGGTCTCGCGAAGGCCGTGCAACGGGACGCGGAGGTACACGAGTGGCTCGCGGCGGCCCGCGCCGAGGATCTTCCCGTGGTGACGTCGGCTGCGGTCCTGGTCGAGGCCATCCATCCGAAGGTGAACGATGCCGCGCTGAGGTGGACGCTCTCACGCTTGCGCGTGGAGCCCGTCACGCAGGCTGTTGCACAGTCTGCAGCCGCCTTGCTGAGGGGTGCGGGGCTGCACGGCCACAAGTACGCGATCGACGCGATGCTGTGCGCGACCGCCTTGGTGCTGCCGGGGCGCGTGACGATCCTGACCTCCGACGTGGAGGACATCGAGTTGCTCACCGCCGAGCACAGCCGGCTGGTGGCCGAGAAGGTCTGACCCGTCGCGGCGCCCTCACGGGGTTCGGGCGTGACTCCGTGCCGCAGGCGGGACGGGGTCCGTGCGCAGGCGGGCGTGGAGGTGTTCGTCGTGCCAGCCGTCCGCGTGGAGGAGGGCGCCGCGCATGGTGCCCTCCAGGGGGAATCCGGCCTTCACCGCGACGTGGCAGGAGGCCGGGTTGGCCACGGAGTGGGTGATGCGCAGGCGGTGCAGGCCCAGCTCCTCGAAGGCCCACTGGCTGACCCGGGTCGTGGCCTCAACCATGACGCCGCCGCCACGGCCTGCGGGCAGCAGCCAGTACAGGAACTCGCCGCTCCCGCCCGCCAGGTCGAGGTCGGCCAGGCCGATCAGGCCGACGGGCAGACCGCCGGCGGCGGGGGCCACCGCCCAGATCGCGGCCTCCTCGGCTTGCCAGCGCTCCTGCCAGCGGGCGATGCGGTCCACGGCCTCGGCCGGGGACAGCGGGGCCGGGCGGTTCCAGTGGCGGATGTCCGGGTCGTGGCAGGACTCGACCAGCGCGGGGGCGTCGTCCGGGGTCCAGGGCCGCAGGTGGAGCGGGCCCGGTAGGTCCAGGACCGGCTGGGGGCCGGCGGCCATCCGGCCGGGCGGGACCACCGCGGCGATGCTCACGCCGCGTTCCGGAAGTGGGCCAGCAGGGCCTCGGCCTCGGCCTTGACGGTGCTGTCCGTAATGGTGTCGAAGGCGGCGTCCGAGGGGACGGCCGGGCCCCACAGCCAGGCGTGGTGGCAGCTGAAGCAGAAGATCAGCTCGAACAGGAGCTGGTCGGCGGCGTCGTACGCGCGCAGTCCCCAGCCCGGCGCGAAGCAGACGCGCGACTCACCGGGCGGCATGGACGAGATCAGCCCGAGCGAGTCGGCGGCTTCGCGGCCGGTCCAGCGGGAAACGACGTCGCCGGTCATGGGGTCGCCGTAGCGCTCGGGGCGCACGGAGAGGCGTACGACCTCGACGACAGCGGTGGCGGCAACGGCTTCGGCGGGGAGCTGCATACCAGTCAGTCTCCCCAACGCCGCTAGATTTTCGCTACAGCCGGCTCGGTGGCCGGTTGGACGGTGGCTGGAATTGGCTCGTGATCGGCGTTGAGGTCGGTCAGCATCTGCCGGGTGAACCCGAAGAACCAGGTGGCGGCGAAGCCCACCAGGTAGCCGGCCAGCAGCCCGCCCGCGTAGACCGCCAGGTTCGTGCCCAGCCCCGAAGAACCGTCCAGCAGCGGGAACAGCGCCCACCCCGACGGGCCGATGGCCGTGGCGCCGAACGCGATCCCCAGATGGTTGCAGAGTCCGACGAACGCCCCGCCCGCCGCGCCGCCCACGCAGGCGGTGACGAAGGGGCGGCCCAGCGGGAGCGAGACCCCGTAGATCAACGGTTCGCCGACGCCGAGGAAGCCCGCCGGGAGCGCGGACCTGATGGTCGTCCGCAGGGACCGGTTGCGCGGCAGCCGGCAGTAGACCGCGAGCGCCGCGCCGACCTGGCCCGCGCCCGCCATGGCGAGGATCGGCAGGAGGGAGGTGTGGCCGCTCTGCTCGATGAGGGTGGTGTGGATGGGGATCAGAGCCTGGTGCAGGCCGAGCATCACGAGCGGCAGGAACAGGCCGCCCAGAACCAGCCCGGCGAAGGCGCCGCCGGTGGAGAGCAGCCAGGTGGCGAAGGATCCGATGGCGGTGGAGACGGCTCCGGCGAGGAACATCAGGCCGAAAATCGTCGCCAGCCCGGAGACCAGGACGGTGAGGGTGGGCGTGATCAGCGCGTCCACCGACTCGGGGACGCGCCTGCGGCACAGCCTCTCCACGTGGACGGCGAGGAACGCGGCCGCCAGGGCTCCGAGTACGCCGCCCTGCCCGGGGGACAGGTGCCGGCCGAAGGCGTCGATCTTCGCGACGCCCGGGAAGACGATGATCGCGGCGACGGCGCCGCCGAGGATCGGCGTACCACCGAACTCCTTGGCCGTGTTGTAGCCGACGAAGACCGCGATCAGCGACATGAATCCCGAGGCGATCGCGGCGAGCGCGGGGACGACGGCGGGCAGCCGACCCGTGTTCAGCAGTACCCCGTTGAGGCCGGCGATGATGCCGCAGCCGATCAGCGCCGGGATCAGCGGGACGAAGATGTTCGCGATCCGGCGCAGGAACAGCTTCACCGGGGTGCTGTTGCGGGCCTTCTGCGCCTGCTTCAACGCGGCTCCCTGGGCGGCGAGTTCCCCGGCCGTGACCGCGACGGCGGCACGGGCCGGCCGCGCCGCCCTGCGGCCCTGCTCGACCAGCGCCTCGAACTCCGGGGTGACCCGGGCGACGGTCCCCGGTCCCAGCACGATCTGGTACGTGTCGTCCTCGACGACGCCCAGCACCGCGGGCAGCGCTCTCAGGGCCGCGTCGTCGACCAGCGAGCGGTCGTGCAGCGCGATGCGCAGGCGGGTCATGCAGTGCGCGATCGAGCTGATGTTGTCCGGGCCGCCGACCAGGGGGAGGATCGCGGCGGCTGTGGCGCGGTTCTTGTCAGTGGACATGTGGTGATCGCCTTGCGTCGGGGGAACGGGGCAGTCAGCAGGTCGGCGGGGTCGGGCGCGGGAGCAGGCGCGGGATCAGCCGGTGGCGGCGGCCGCGCGGCCATGCGGGCGGGTACGGGCGAGGGCCTCGCGGAGGTGGCCGTGCGAAGCGGTGAGCAGCTCGGCCGCGGCCGGGCCGTCCACGCCGCCGAGGAGGACGAGCACGGCCTGCTTGACCTCGCCGCCGGTCGCGTCGAGCGCGGCCTCGATCTCCTCGTCCGGCGCGCCGGTGGCCAGGGCCACGATCCGGCGGGAGCGGGCGCGCAGCTTCTCGTTGGAGGCGCGCAGGTCGACCATCAGGTTCCCGTACGTCTTCCCGAGCCGGATCATGGTGATGGTCGAGACGAGGTTCAGCACGAGCTTCTGCGCGGTACCGGCCTTCAGGCGGGTGGACCCGGTCAGCAGCTCGGGCCCGACGACGACCTCGATGCCGTGCTCGGCGGCCGCGGCGAGCGCCGACCCGGCGTTGCAGGACAGGCCGACGGTGAGCGCGCCGCGCGTACGGGCGAACTCGACGGCGCCGATCGCGTACGGGGTGCGGCCCGAGGCGGAGATCCCGATGACGGTGTCCTCGGCGGTCAGCTCCAGCGCGGCCAGGTCCGCGGCGGCCAGCTCGGCGGAGTCCTCGGCGCCTTCGACGGCCCGGACCATGGCGGCGGGGCCGCCCGCGATCAGGCCGACGACCTGCGCCGGGTCGGTGCTGAAGGTGGGCGGGCACTCGCTGGCGTCAAGGACGCCCATGCGGCCGGCGGTGCCGGCGCCCGCGTAGACGAGCCGCCCGCCACGGGCCATCCGCGCCGCGATCGCGTCGATCGCGGCGGCGATGTGCGGCAGCTGCGCGGCGACGGCGGCCGGGACGGTGGCGTCCTCCGCGTTCATGGTGCGGGCGATCTCCAGGGTGGACAGCCGGTCGATCTCGGCCAGTTCGGGACGGAAGGCCTCGGTGGTCAGCGTGTCGAGCTGGGCGCGGAGGGCGGCGTACGACGCGGTCATGGGCGGGGGCTCCTGGCGGTTCGGCGGGGGGCGAGCGCCTCGTACGAGGCGGCGAGCGCGGGCGCGGCGGTCTCGTACGTCTGCTGTGCGACGGCGACGAACAGGCAGTCGACGACGAGGAGTTGGCTGGACCGGCTGGACATGGCGGCCGGGCGCAGCCGGGTCTCGCGGGCGGCGGAGGTGGCCAGTACGAGGTCGGCGTAACGGGAGACGGGGGCGTTCGGGCGGCCGGTGAGCGCGATGGTGGTGGCACCGCGCCCGAAGGCCGTACGGAAGGGGTCGATCACGTCGCCCGTCGCGCCGGAGTGGGTGATCGCGACGGCCGCGTCGCCGGGGCGCAGCTGGACGGCGCCCGTGACGGCCAGGTGGGGGTCGCTGTGGGCGTGGGCGACGAGGCCGATGCGCAGCAGCTTCTGGGCCAGGTCCTGGCCGACGAGGGCGGAGGCGCCGACGCCGTAGATGTCGATCCGGCGGGCGGTCGCCAGCGCGGTGACGGCGGCGGCGAGTGCGGCGAGGTCGAGTCCGGCGGCGGTGTCGGCGAGGGTCTGGGCCTCCTCGTGGGCCAGTTTGGCGACGACGTCGGCGATCGGGTCGTCGACGGCTATGTCGGCGGTGACGGCGGGGGCCGCGCCGGACTCCTGCTGCGCGGCGAGCGCGGCGAGGGCGAGGCGCAGGTCGCGGTAGCCGGGGTAGCCGAGGAGGCGGGCGGTGCGGACGACGGTGGCCTCGCTGGTGCCGGTGCGCGCGGCGAGCGCGCTGACGGTGAGGCGGGAGCAGCCGGCGGGATCGGCGGCGACGGTTTCGGCGACGGCCTGCACGGAGCGGGTCATGGTGGGGCCGAGGCTGCGTACGCGGGCCTGCAGGGGCACGGAGGAGCCGCCGTCCCCTCCAGGGCCCTCGTCGGCACTGAAAGTTACTTTCGGATCATCGCTCATCTTTTGAAATCTATTTTCGGCCGGGGTGGGGGTCAAGGCGCCATTCGGTACCGGTGCGGAACGACCTTCGCCACTTGGCCCGTACGGGTTCACAATGGGCGCATGGACCACGCGACCCCCCTGGAACAGGCGCTGCACGCCGCCCGCGCCCTTGTCCTCGCCGATCTCGTCGCGGGCGAGGTCGCCGAGGCCGATGTCGTCTCCCTCGTCGAGGACTCGGTCACGCACCGCCGGTGGTGGGTGGAGCAGTGGCCGGAGGGGGCCGGCTACCTTGCCGGACTCGTCGCCCAGGACGTACAGGACGCGCTGCTGGAGAAGTACGGGCGCTGGCCGTTGTGCCCGGTCTGCTCGCACGGCGATCCCCACGCGCTGGACGTGGAGCCGGAGTTGGGACCCGATCCGCACTGGGTGTGCGCCAAGGCCGGAGTGAAGGTCGCCGCGGTCGGCGGCCTGGGCCCCGTCTTCGGCGCCGGCCGGTGAGCCGCCGGTGACGCTCTACATCGACCCGCCGACCTGGCCGGGTCATGGCCGCATGTGGTCGCACCTGGTCAGCGATGTCTCGTACGAGGAACTGCATGCTTTCGCGGCGTCGATCGGCTGCCCGCCGAAGGCGTTCGACCGGGACCACTACGACGTGCCCTCGTACCGCTATGCGGATGCGGTGGGGGCGGGCGCGGTGGAGGTCGGCAGCAAGGAACTGCTCCGCCGCCTGACGGGCGCCGGTCTGCGCCGCCCGAAGGGCCGCCCGGCGTAGACCGCCCGGCGGCGGAGGGCCGGCGTCGCACGGCGGTATGCCGGAGTCCGGCAGTCTCAGCGGCCCGCATCCTGCACGGCTGTGTCCCGGTCGACGGCGTGTGCCGAGGAGGCCACCACCCGCGTCGTCGTCGGCGTCCGCCGGCTCAACCGCAGTGCGACCACTCCGAGGGCGATCGCGGTCAGCGTCATGGCCGCGCCCGCCCAGGCAGTCGCCGGGAATCCGTAACCGCCGTCGATCACCGCGCCGCCGAGCCACGGGCCGCCCGTGTTCCCCAGGTTGAACGCCGCCGTCGTGGTGGCCCCGGCCAGGGTCGGGGCCGCACCCGCCACGTTGAACATGCGGGCGTTGAGCGCCGGCGCCGTGAAGAACGTCGAGACCCCGATCAGGAACGACAGCCCCACCGCCGCAACGGCCGCCGACGCCAGCAGGGCCAGCGCGACGAGGAAGACCGTGGAGGCGGCGATCCCCCACAGCATCACCCCGAACAGGTGCGCATCCGCGACCCGCCCCCCGGCCGTCGTGCCGATGAGCGCGCCCACCCCGAACAGTGCCAGCACCCACGGCACCCGGGCCGCATCCAGCCCGGCGACCTCCGTCAGCAGCGGTGACAGGTAGCTGAACGCGCAGAAGACCCCGCCCGCGGCCAGGGCCGTGATGCCGATCGACAGCCACACCTGCCGGTCCCGGTAGATGTGCAGCTCCCGTGCCAGGGTCGGTCGTACGGCGGGCGGCGGGATGTCGGGGATCAGCGCCAGGATGCCGGCGAGGGCGACGGCCGAGGCCGCCCCGACCGACCAGAACGCAGCACGCCAGCCCAGGTGCTCCCCGAGGAAGGCGCCCGCGGGGACGCCGAGGACGTTGGCGATGGACAGGCCGCCGATCATGACGGCCATGGCGCGGGCGCGCTGGTCCTTCCCGACCATCGCGATGGCGACGGCCGCACCGACCGCCCAGAAGCCGGCGCAGGCGAGGGCGGAGACGACGCGGGAGGCGAAGAGGAATTCGTACGAGGAGGCCAGTGCACCTGCGACCTGCCCGAGGCCGAAGAGGCTGATGAGTGCGATGAGCGTGGTGCGGCGCGGGAGCCGCAGGGTGGCCACCGCCAGCAGCGGCGCCCCGACGACCATGCCGATCGCGAAGGCCGATATGAGCAGGCCTGCCTGCGGGATGGTGACGTCCATGTCCTCGGCGATGGGCGGCAGCAGCCCGGAGAGCATGAACTCGCTGGTGCCGAGCGAGAAGACGGACAGGCCGAGGACGTAGACGGCGACGGGCATGCGGGATCGTGCGGGGGTCGGGGGCATGTCCCGTACGAACCCGGGCGAAGTCGATCTCATTCCGCGGCCGTCAGCCCGGCGAGCTCGGCGGCCAGGTTGCGGCGGGCCGGGGCCTCCCAGTGCGTGCTGCCGTACGGCGTGCGGAAGAGGCGGGGCAGGCCGAGCAGCTGGCGCAGTACGGCGGCCCGGCCGGTGCGGAAGGCGTCCTCGGGGACGAAGCCGTACTCGGCGCGGACGGCGGCGACGTACGCCGCGTACGCGTCGGGGTCGCCCGCGAGCATGGCCAGGTCCGCGTCGCAGAGCACCTCGCCGTTGGTGTCGCCGGGGGCGGGGTCGTGGGTGACGGTGAGCCGGACCAGGCGGGCCACCTCGGCGGTGCGGGCCGCGCCGATGCCGAGTTCGGGGAGGGCCCGCTCGGCGAGCGCTGCGCTGCGCTCCTCGTTCTCGGAGCGGTCGGGGCGGTAGACGGCGTCGTGGAACCAGGCGGCGAGCTCGACGGCGGCGGGGTCGGCGGCGTGCGGGGCGAGTACGTCGATCCGCGCGAGTACGTCGGCCAGGTGTGCGGTGGTGTGGTACCGGCGCTGGGGCTCCGCCCAGGCGGCCAGGAGCCGGTCGGCGTACGGGTCGGGGTCGCGATCTGCGCCGGCGCCGGCGGCCGTGGCGGTCGCGCGCCAGCGGGCCCGGAGCGGGGCGGTGTCCATGCGGTCCATGCGCACATTGTGGGGGTGGCGTGATTGTGCTGGTGGAGGGTGGGTGGAGGCCCGTACCCTGGATATTGGACTAGACCTATTTTGCATACCAGCAGCTTTTCCGGAGGAGTGGGGCCCAATGAGCAACCGTGCAGTCCTGGAGGTGATCGCCCTCGACGTGGAGGACGCGGTCGCGGCCCGGGCCGGTGGGGCGGACCGACTTGAACTGGTCACCGACATGGCCGCCGACGGGCTCACCCCGCCGCGCGAGACCTTCGCGGCGATCAGGGCCGCGGTCGACATCCCGCTGCGCGTGATGCTCCGCAGGACGGACGGTTTCGCGGCGGGCTCCGCCGAGGAGGTGGACCTGCTGGTCGCCGAGGCGCGGGCGCTGCGCGCGGAGGGGGCGCGGGAGTTCGTCCTCGGGTTCCTGAGCCCGGACGGCAGCCCCGACCTGACGGCGATCGAGGCGGTCCTGGCCGAGCTGGACGGCTGTAAGTGGACCTTCCACCGGGCCGTCGACCGGGCCGCGGACCGGGACCGGCTGCGCAAGGCGCTCGCGGAGCTGAAGGAGTCCTCGGCGCCGGACACGTACCTGACGGCGGGGTCGGCGGCCGGGGTCGACGCGGGGCTGCCGGTGCTGCTGGCCGAGGCGGCGCGGCAGGGGGAGCCGGGGTACACCGCGCAGATCCTGGTGGGCGGCGGGCTGACGCTGTCCCACGTGCCGGCGCTGCGGGCCGCGGGCATCGACGCGTTCCACATCGGCGGCGCGGCCCGGCCCTCCGGGTGGGCGGGCCCGGTCTCCGCGTCGGCGGTCGCCGCCTGGCGGTCCGCCCTGGCCTGACCTGACCTGACCCGGCCGCCGCGCCGCCGCGCCGCCGGCGGCCCGTCGGCCCGGCTGCCCCGGCCGCCGTGGCCGGTCGGCCCCGGGCGCCCGGCCGCGCCGTACGGCCGTGGCTCGTCGGCCCCGCTGCCTGGCGGCCTGACCCCGCCGCCCGCCGCCGTGGCCCGTCGGCCGCGGCGGCAGGGGCCCCGGGTCAGGCCCCGGCCAGGGCTGCCGGCAGGGGGGTCGCATGGAGGGCCGTGAGGCCCGAGACCGCGCGGGTGAGGCAGACGTACAGGCGCCGCAGGCCGGTGCGCTCGTCCGGCTCGCCCGCCACGATCGCGGCAGGCTCGTCCAGCACCACGTAGTCGTACTCCAGGCCCTTCGCCAGGGAGGCCGGCACCAGCGTCAGCCGCGCCTGCGCGGTCGTCTCGTTGCCGGGCGACAGGTACGCCATCCCCGCCGCCCGCAGGGCCTCCGCCAGCTCCGGGATCCGTGCGTCCGCCGCGATCAGGCCGATCGAGCCCTCGTGACCGAGGGACGCACGGCAGGCCTCGATCACCGAGGCGGTGAGGTCAGAGGTCTCCGTGACGACCAGCGAACCCGGGGTCTCGCGGACCGAGGAGACCGGGGCCAGCCCCGGGGAGATCGACGGCAGCAGCCGTGAGGCGTACGCGATCACCTCGCGCGGCACGCGGAAGCCCGCCGTCAGCTCCTCCAGCACCGCCTCCGGCTTGCCCAGGTGCGCGAGGGCCTCGTTCCAGTCGCGCGTGGCCCACGGGGTCGTGCCCTGCGCGAGGTCGCCCAGGACCGTCGCCGAGCCGGTCGTGCAGCGCCGCCCGACCGCCCGGTACTGCATCGGGGACAGGTCCTGCGCTTCGTCGAGGACGACGTGGCCCAGCGAGTGCGTGCGCTCCACCAGGTCGGCCGCCTCGTCGATCAGGACCAGGTCCGCCGCCGACCACTTCGCCGACTTCACGCTCCGGAACGGCTTGGCCCACAGCAGGAGCTGCTGCTCGTCGTCCGACAGGACGCCCTCCGCGTGCTCCGCCAGGAACTCCGGGTCCGACAGCAGGCGCAGCACCAGCTTCGCCGGGTCCACCACCGGCCACATCGCCTTGACCGCGGCCTTCACGGCCGCGTTGCGGGCCACCGAGTCCTGGACGCGGTCGTCCGGCGCCTCGCCCGCCTGCTCCATCCGTACGAGCACGGTGTGCGCGATCCGCTGCGGCAGCGCGTCGCGGGCCGCGCCGTAGCGGATGTCGCGGTCCAGGAGCTCCGCCACGATCTCCTCCAGCTCGTACGCCGGCACCCGCCACCGGCGCGATCCGCGCACCACCATCAGCGGCTCGGCGGGCGGGGTGACGTGCGAGCGGACCGCGCGGCGCAGCACCTGCGCCATCCGGGCGTCGCCCTTGACGACGGCGGTCGCGGCGGCGTCGGCGCCGCGGACCTCCAGGCCGTCGCGGGTCACCAGGTCCTCGACGGTGGCCTGCTTGACCTCCAGCTCGCCCAGGGCCGGGAGGACCTGCTCGATGTAGTGCAGGAAGGAACGGTTCGGCCCGATGACGAGCGTGCCGGTACGGGCGAGCCGCTCGCGGTGGGCGTACAGCAGGTACGCGACACGGTGCAGGCCGACCGCCGTCTTCCCGGTGCCGGGGCCGCCCTGCACGCAGACGGAACCGGACAGGCCGGACCGGACGATCTCGTCCTGCTCGGGCTGGATCGTCGCCACGATGTCGCGCATGGGGCCGACGCGCGGCCGCTCGATCTCCTGCTGGAGCAGCTTGCTGACTGCAGCGCCCTCGGCCGGGTCGGAGAGGTGCTCGTCCTCGTAGGCGGTGAGCTCGCCGCCCGTGTAGCCGAAGCGGCGGCGCAGCGCGATGTCCTGCGGGTCGTTCTTGGAGGCCCGGTAGAACGGCTGGGAGACGGGCGCGCGCCAGTCGATCACCATCGGGTCGCCGTCGGCGTCGTGGACGTGGCGGCGGCCGATGTAGAACTGCTCGCCCTCGGCGCCCTCGGCGAGCTCGGCGCCGGGTGCGTGCAGGTAGTTGAGGCGGCCGAAGAAGAGGGGGGTGTGCGCGAGGTCGGCGAGGGCCTTGATCCGGTCGTCGATCTGGGCCTGGAGGACGATCGCGTTGACCCAGTTCGCGGTGACGTCGCGGATGTCGAGGGCCTCGACGTCCGCGCGCATGGCGCGGAGCGCGGAGCGGGAGGCGGTGAGGTGGGCCTGCTCGCGGTCCAGGGGGTTGGTGTCGGTGGCGTCGTCGGCGGCGGCGGAACCGGCGCCGGGGCCGGTGCCGAGGCCGGCTTCGGGGGCGTGCGCGGACACGGAAATGCCTCCAGCTGCTGATCGGTACGGAACTGTGCCCGCCGGTTTCCGTCCGGCCGGCGGCTCTCCCCGATACGGCGGCGGGAGGCGGCAAGAGCGGAGATTGTAGTCAGTGCGCGGGTGGGGCGCGAATGGGTTTTCCGGGACGGAGGTCCCGCCGGGGCGGGACCTCCGTACGGGTGTCATACCGGGGAGTGTCAGACCTGGGGCAGAGGCACCAGGGGGCGGCATGGGTCTGCAGGAGGAGGCGGGAGGGCCTGCGGTTCCATCTCGGGGGCGATGTGAAATCCGGGGCGGAAACGCACCATGGATGTATGAGCACCGCAACCTTCACCCCGATCCGGGGCGGCCGCCCTAGCGGCGCCACCGCCACCTCCGACTCCCCGCCCCGCCACCTGGTGGGCAACGTCCTGCGTGCCGCGAAGGTCTTCGCGGCGGCCGCGGTGAGCGTCGTCGTCCTGGGCGAGTACGGCGAGGACGCGGGCGTCATACGCCGCTGACCGCCCGTACCACCGCCCGTACCACCGCCACGTACGGCCATCCGGGCCGTCCCCGGCGTACGCGCCACCGGGCGTCATCCCTGTCCACCCCGTCCATCCCGGTCCACCCCGGGCAGCGGCCTGGCCGGATAGCAGCGGAGCCCCTCCGGTGATCCACTAGGGTCACGCGCGTGACCCGGAGCGCCCGTCCCAGCCCCTTGCCGTCGCCCCTGGCCGGTGTGCTGGCCACGGGCTCGCTCCTCGTGCTCGGGGTGCTCTGCATCGTGTTGCGGATCCCGGCCGCCGACGACCTCGTCGACGGTTTCCGCGCCGCCGAGTGGCGCCCTCCCACCGCGTACCCGCCGTTCGCGGCGATCCTGTTCACGCCCGCCGCCTGGCTGCCCTCCGGCGTCCTGAAGGCCGTCTTCGTCCTCGGCAACGCCGGCCTGCTGGTCCTGCTGGTCCTGCTGTCCTGCCGCCTCACGGGACTGCGGGCCCGGCCCGGGCCCGTCCTGGCCGCCGCCATCGCCGGGCTGTGGGTGGAGCCGCTGTTCCAGAGCCTGCTCGCCGGCCAGGTCAACCTGGCGCTCGCCTGCCTGGTCCTGTGGGACCTGCACCGGCCCCGCGCTGCGCTCGGCAAGGGCTTCGCGCTGGGCACCGCCGCCGGGATCACCCTGGCCCCGGCGCTGTTCATCCCGTACCTGCTGCTGACCGGCCGGATCCGGGCCGGGCTGACGGCGCTGGGCGCCTTCGCCGGTACGGCCCTGCTCGGGCTGGTGGTCCTCCCGCAGGCCTCCGCCGAGTTCTGGGCCGGGCACCTGCCCGCCTCCGGCGGGACCCTGCTGCCGGACTGGCCGCACCTGTGGGTCTGGTCCGTCCCCGCCCTCGCCCTCCTGGCCCGGACGGCGGCCGCCCGCCGCCGTCCGGCCCCGGCGCCGGACCTCGTCCTGGTCCCGGTTCCGGTTCCGGTTCCGGTACGGAGGTCACCCCTCGGGCAGCAGGATGTCCGCGTCGCCGAAGATCCTCAAGCCCACGAGCAGCAGGCGCCCGCGCGACACCACGTACTCGGCCACGATCTGTGAGGTGAGCCGGCCCGGCGGTCAGTCGCTCGTCAGGAGCTCGTCGGCGTCCATGATCCGGTAGGCGTAGCCCTGTTCGGCCAGGAAGCGCTGGCGGTGTGCCGCGAAGTCCTGGTCGATCGTGTCGCGCGCGACGACCGAGTAGAACCGCGCCTCGTGGCCGTCCGCCTTCGGCCGCAGCACGCGGCCCAGGCGCTGGGCCTCCTCCTGCCGGGAGCCGAAGGTGCCGGACACCTGGATCGCGACCGTGGCCTCGGGCAGGTCGATGGAGAAGTTCGCGACCTTCGACACGACCAGGACGCTGATCTCGCCCTCGCGGAAGGCGTCGAAGAGCTTCTCCCGCTGCGCGTTGGAGGTCTCGCCCTTGATGACGGGCGCGTCCAGGTGCTCGCCGAGCTCGTCGAGCTGGTCGATGTACTGCCCGATGACCAGCGTCTGCTCGCCCCGGTGCTTCGCGACGAGCGCCTCGGTGACCTTCCGCTTCGTCGCCGTCGTCGCGCAGAACCGGTACTTCTCCTCCGTCTCGGCGGTCGCGTACGCCAGCCGCTCGCTCTCGGTGAGGTTCACGCGGACCTCGACACAGTCCGCCGGGGCGATGTAGCCCTGGGCCTCGATCTCCTTCCACGGCGCGTCGAACCGCTTCGGGCCGATGAGGGAGAAGACGTCGGACTCGCGGCCGTCCTCGCGGACCAGCGTCGCGGTCAGGCCGAGCCGCCGACGGGCCTGGAGGTCGGCGGTGAACTTGAACACCGGCGCCGGCAGCAGGTGCACCTCGTCGTAGAGGATCAGGCCCCAGTCCCGGGAGTCGAACAGCTCCAGGTGCGGGTAGACGCCCTTCCGCTTCGTCGTCAGGACCTGGTACGTGGCGATGGTGACCGGCCGGATCTCCTTGCGGGTTCCGGAGTACTCGCCGATTTCGTCCTCCGTCAGCGAGGTCCGCTTGACCAGCTCGTGCTTCCATTGCCGGGCCGAGACGGTGTTCGTGACCAGGATCAGCGTGGTCGCCTTGGCCTTCGCCATGGCCCCGGCGCCGACCAGCGTCTTGCCGGCGCCGCAGGGCAGCACGACCACGCCCGAGCCGCCGTGCCAGAAGCCCTCGACGGCCTGCTGCTGGTAGGGGCGCAGCGCCCAGCCGTTCTCTTCCAGCTCGATCGGGTGCGCCTCGCCGTCGACGTACCCGGCGAGGTCCTCGGCCGGCCAGCCCAGCTTCAGCAGGGTCTGCTTGATCTGCCCGCGCTCGGAGGGGTGCACGGCCACCGTGTCCGGGTCGAGCCGGGCGCCGACGAGCGGGGTGATCCGCTTGGAGCGCAGGATCTCCTCCAGCACCGGACGGTCGGTGCTGGTCAGCACGAGCCCGTGGACGGGGTGCTTGGAGAGGGTGAGGCGGCCGTAGCGCGCCATGGTCTCGGCGACGTCGACGAGCAGCGCGTGCGGGACGGGGTAGCGGGAGAACTCGACGAGCGCGTCGACGACCTGCTCGGCGTCGTGCCCCGCGGCCCGGGCGTTCCACAGGCCGAGCGGGGTGATCCGGTACGTGTGGATGTGCTCGGGGGCCCGTTCGAGCTCGGCGAAGGGGGCGATGGCCCGGCGCGCGGCACCGGCGAGCTCGTGGTCGACTTCGAGGAGGAGTGTCTTGTCGCTCTGGACGATGAGAGGCCCGTTCACAAACGTCCCTTTCCTGCGTGGGGTGGCTGCCCGGACGCGGACGGCCAAACCTCCAGTCTGCCGTATCAGGGCCCCGGTGTGGGGGTCGCGGCCTACCGGACGACGGGACCGTTGCCCGCGCGCCAGTCGTTGATGCGCTTGCGGATGCCGGGGACCATGGGGAGTGCCGCCGCCTCCTCCAGGGTGAACCAGGCGACCTCGAAGGACTCGTCCGAGGTGCGGAGGGTGCCGCCGGTGGGGCGGGCCAGGAGGCAGATGGAGAACTCCTGGCGGACCTCGCCGTCGTCGTAGGCGAAGACGTGGCCGGGGTTGGAGTACGTACCGACGATGCCGGTGATCTCCACGGTGAGGCCGGTCTCCTCCAGCGTCTCCCGTGCCGCGCACTGCCCGATGGACTCGCCGAGCTCCATCTTCCCGCCGGGCAGGGCCCACATCCCGTTGTCGGTGCGCCGCTGCAGGAGAACGCGCCCTTCGCCGTCCACGACGATCGCCGACGCTGCCGGAACCAGGCTGTTGGCCTCAGGGGCGTCCGGGTCGTCCTCGTAGTCACGCCTGGCCATTGCGTTCGACCTCTCTGACATCGCGGGAACCGCGGATGTCGCGCCCGCGGCCCCACAGTTCCTCGACATGCGCAGCGAAGCGGTCGAACATGCCGTCCGCCTGGCAACGCCGTAGGTGCATCATCGGTGAGTCGTGCCCGACCTTGCGGGCCAGGCTCGGCGTCACGATCATCTCGTTGTCGAAGCGAAAGACGGACAGGCTGACATGACCTGTCTCGAAGCGCCCCTCGATGCCACTGACGTCCCGTAGCTTCGCCAGCTCGCCGAGAGTGACGGCAATACGTGTCGATCGAGATGGGCCGCAAGCACGGACGGACCGTGCACCTGGTACACCCCGCGCACACCACCATGGACTGCGCGCAGTGCGGAGCGACAACCAAGCACGCACTACCTCTCTCAGAACGAACCTACGCCTGCACCGCGTGCGGAGCCGTATCCCCCCGGGATAAGAACTCCGCCCGCGTGATGCTGGTCCGGGCTGGTCTCAACCCGGCTGGTGCTGATCGCGTAAGACCAGACGGGGCGCTGCCCCATCTGGCAGCGTGAGCCAGAAATCCCCGATCAGCCCTGGAGGGTGAGGACTCCCCTCCCTTCAGGGAGGGGAGGATTCAAGTACAGCGTCCTGGACGGTGACGACGTCATCGGGTGCCTCTACATCTACCCGGGGAAGGACGCGCCCGGGCGGGTGCACGTCAGCTCCTGGGTACGGGCCGACCGGGCCCCGCTCGACACGGTCCTGTACGCCGCCGTCACGCGCTGGCTCGCCGACGTGTGGCCGTTCGAGGCGGAGCGGATCGACTACGCGGCCCGCTGAGGCGGGCGCGGAACGCCGAAGGGGCCCGGCGCACACCGCGGACGCTGTTGGTCACGTGGTGTGCCGGGCCCCTTCGGTGGTGCGGGGCGTGCAGGATCAGCCGCGGGCGGCGCTGTTGCGGCGGCGGGCGCCGAGCCAGGCGGCGGCCCCGCCGAGGGCGACGAGGACGGCGGCCAGGCCGGCGTACAGGCCGGTGTTGGAGTCGGCGCCGGTGTGAGCGAGGGAGCCGGTGCTGCCGTTCGCGGTGGTGTTGGTGTTGCCGACGGCGACCGTGGACGTGGACGTGGACGCGGACGCGGAGGGCGAGGGGCTCGTGGAAGGCTGCGTGGTCGCGGACTTGCTCGGGGTCGGCGACGGCGACGTGGTCGCGGTGGGCGGGGCGAGCTGGAACTTCGCGTCGGCGCCGGAGAATTCGTAGGTGTTGCCCTCGGGGAGGCCGACGCCCGCGTGCAGGGTGACGTCGGTGGCCTTCTTGAAGTCCGTGTTCGGGCCGAACGAGGCGCGCAGCCGCAGGACGCGCTCGCCGGAGGCGGCGCTGAATCCCTTCGGGATCGTCGGCAGCATGAAGTTGTACGGGTCGGAGGTGCTCAGACCCTCCCACTTGCCGTCGACCAGCGTCCACAGCTGGAGATTGGGCACCTTGACGTCGGAGCCGAAGGTCAGGTCCAGCCAGGAGTGGAGCGCCGTGTCGAACGCGCCGTCGCCGGTGACCCGGTAGCTCAGGTCCATCTCCCGGCACTGGAGCGCCGGGACGCCCTTGCAGTCGCCGATGTTCTTGAAGGAGGTCTCCAGCGTGCCCGTCTTGATCGCCGGATCCGCCTTGAAGGTCAGGGAGGCGTCGCCGCCGTCCGCCACCTCGGCGCTGTAGCTGGTGGCGCGGATCTTGAAGTCGCCGTCGTTGGTCGGGTAGCTCTTGGCGAGGCCGATGGTGACCTTCCAGGTCAGCTTGGAGCCGGCGGGGACCTCGAAGCCCTCGCTGGCCGGCTTGTCGGCCGGCTGGAAGAGGCCCTGCCAGCCGCCGTCCTGGGAGCCGACGGAGAACTTCGTCGCCGGGGCGCTGACGGCCTCGACCTTGTAGACGATGTCGGCGCGCTGGATCGGGCTCGCGCCCGCGGCCTCGCCGATGATCCAGGGGTGGAAGGAGGAGGGCTTGTCCGAGGGGTTGGTCACGGTCAGCTCGAAGGTCTCCGCCGCGCCGCCGCGGGTCAGCGGGCCGCTCGGTGCCGGGGCGCCCAGCGTGACCTTCAGCGAGTGCTGGTTGTCGGCGGCCGGGGCGGCGTACGCCGACAGAGGCATCAGGACGGTACCGGCGACGGCGGCGATGACGGCGGTGGCGGCCGCGGAGCGGAAGTGACGGCGGGTGGCGGTGCGAGCGGACATGGCGGAATCCCCCCAAGGAATCACGAAGGGCAGGCGAGCGGCGCAGAGCGGCGGCGGCCGGCGGAAGGCAAGAGAAAGCGAGCGAGGGCACAGCGAGGGTGAAGACGATGAGCGAAGTGGCCGCGGCAGAGCGCCGGGCCGGGTGGTGCGGAGTGTCGCTCTCGCGCCGGTTCGTTTTCCCTCGGCCGCTGCTGCGATGAACTGATCTTCGCACGCTGTGGATCACTGATCCATCGCCCGTCTGTCACCGCTCTGCAACAGGAACCGGAACCCTCTCGACCCCCTCTGACCTGGGAAAACGAGGCGTCTCGTTCCGCTTTTCGCGGCGTGGTCCGGCTACGCGCCCAGGTGCTCCAGCGAACCCGCCGGATAGGGCGTCTCCACGGGCAGCAGGGCCCGCGCGGCGGCCTCGTCGCCGGACCGGACCAGGCCGTGGATCTCCCGGGCCAGCGGGGTCACATCGCGGATGGAGACCGTCCATTCGTCGGCGTACGCACGCGAGGCCGCCCCGGACAGGCCCAGCTGGAGCGAGCGGTGGGCCAGCGGGTTCAGGTGCAGGTCGCGCTCCGGGTCCCACTGGACGCGGGCGGGACAGTCGCGCAGGGCCTGCTGCCACGCCTCGCGGTCGGCGTGCGTGCCGCGTTCGAAGTGGGAGAGGCAGGCGTGGCGCAGCGCGTGGTCGAAGCCCTCGCGGCTGATCTCGACGGCCAGCACCGTCTCCTGGTCGGCCTTGGTGGCCCAGCCGCAGCGGTACATCATCCACAGGAACGACGGTTTGATCCACGTCATGCGCTCGCGCTTCCAGGCGGGCGGGAACCGGCCGTCCCGCGCCGCGGGCACGCCCAGCCGGGGCGCGTACGCCTGGTAGACGGTGACCGTGGTGTCGGTGTGGGCTGCGCGGATCTGCCGGCTCGGTGTTTCGGACATGGGGTCAGAGTGACGGGTGATCACCGCTCCCGGCCAGCCGATTTCCGACCCGGCCCAGTTGCTACAGGTGCTCCTCCGCCAGCTCGGCCACCCCCGTGATCCGGTGCAGCGCGTACGTCCGGACCTCGTCCGCCGTGTGGTCGTACCCGGTGACGAAGCCGCCCTCCACCCGGACCGGGGCGATGACCCGCTGGCTCGCCGCGCCGTCCGCGTTCACGTACCCGATCCACACCGCCGACCCGGTCAGCACGGCCGCCTGCACCGTGGCCAGGGTCTCCGCCGCGCTCGTGCGCGGGAGTTCGCCCGGGACCCCGGCCGGGGCCGCCGGGTCCGCGGGCTCCTTGCGTACCGCCGTCGCCGCCAGGTCGCCCGCGCGGATGGCCCGTACGGCCGCCCCCAGCAGTGTCGCGTCCGGCACCGGCGGGCCTTCCGGCACCGGCACCGGCGCCGAACGCGCCGGGGTGCGACGGGCGTCGGCCCGCGCGACCACGACGTCGCCGGTCAGCGACTCCGCGGCCGGCGCGTAGCCCAGCGCCCGCAGCCCGTCGAGCAGGGCGCCCGGTTCGGCCTGCGCCGCCAGCACGGTCGGGGCCAGGCGCCGCAGGCCCAGCCCGGCGGACCGCCGGTCGGCCAGGATCTCGTTCAGCATGCCGTCGTCGTCGCAGCGCACGTACGAGGACGCCGCACCGACCCGCAGGTGCCCGTGGCGCCGGGCCACGTCGTCGATCAGGTACGCCAGCGGCTGCGGGACCGGGGTGATGCTGTGCTCGGCGAGGAAGGCGTGCAGATCGGAGGCGGTCCGCCCGGAGTCCAGGGCCCGCCGTACGGAGCCGGGCGTGAAACGGTAAACCGTCGCCCCGCCCTTGGACTCCACGTCCGCGAGCACGGCCAGCACATCGCCGAGCGCCCGGCGCAGCGGCCCGGGCGCGACCGCCGTCAGGTCGGCCTGGAGCAGTACGTGGTCCACGGGCTCCGGCAGCAGCGGCGCCAGCAGCGGCGCCGGGTCCCGGTGTTCCAGCAGCGCGCGGCCGTGCGCGCACAGGGCGCCGCGGCCGGTGACGCCCAGCACCTCTGCCTCGGCCAGCGTCCACTGCGCGAGGCGGGCGCGCAGCGCGCTCGTCCCCCGTACGGGGCGCTCCCAGGCGAGCCGGGCGAGGAGTGCGTCCGGGTCGGCCGAGCCGCCCTCGGGCAGGGCGGCGAGGAGTTCGAGGACGCGCCGGCGCACCTCGGGGGCCGCGGAGCGGTCGAGTTCGGGGCCCAGCGCGGACAGGGTGCGGCCCTTGGCGTCCTGGTCGCCGACCAGGCCGGCGGTGCGGGTGGCCGGCAGCCAGGCCGCGGCGAGGGCCGACCACCGCTCGGCGGGCGGGAGTTCGACCCAGTCGTCGAACGCGGGGGTCGGCGCGTACCGCTCGTCGGCCTCCCCGTCGCTGGCCAGCAGTCCGGCCGCGTAGGCGAGTTCGGCCCAGAACGCGGCCATCGGCTCCGTGGTGTCCAGGGTGGCCGCGGTCCGCTTCAGGTCGCGTACGGACAGCCCGCCCGCCCGCAGCACCGGCGGCCCGGCGTGCTCCCAGGACTTCACCAGCTCCTCGACGGTGGACAGCGCGGCCAGCGCCTGCCCGGCCGCGTTGGCGTCCACAAGCTGTGGACGGTGCTCGCGGTCCACGGCCACCGGCGGCGCCACCGGCTCGGTCACCCGGTGGGCGAGTCCGCCGCGCAGGTGCAGCGCCACCTCGCGGGGCAGTACGACGGTCCGCGCCGACGCGGGCAGCAGCAGACCGCGGTCGCGCAGCCAGCGCACGGGCGGGGCCGGGTTCGGCGTGACCTCCCCGTACGGCGGCCCCCACACGAGCCGGCCCAGCACCTGATGGGCCTCCGCCGGGGCCTCGTCCAGCAGCGCCGACATCCGCTGCGGATCGGTGAACAGGCCGGTCAGCGCGGTCACCGCGGACACCGGGTCGTGCGTGGCGGGCAGCCCGGCGGCCGCCACGATCTCCTGGACGCGGGTCGGCGACATCCCGGCGGTGGCCTCGGCGACGGTCGGGCCGAGGCCGGTGGGGGAGGGCCGGCCGGCGGTCGGCGCGAGCAGCTCGCGGGCGGTGCGGACCAGCCGGAGCCGCTCGTCGTCGCCCCAGACCAGGGCCTGGTCGCGCAGGGTGGCCAGGGCGCGGGGGAGTTCGGCGCGGGCGCCGTTGTCCTCGTCGTCCGCGCCGCTGCCGCCGTGCTCACCGGCCAGCAGCGACTCCAGCACCGGGTACGGGCACGGGTCCGGGGCCACCGCGAGGGCCTCCGCGGTCTGGAGCGCGAACCGGTCGAGCCGGTCCAGCGCACGGACCACCGAGGCCCGGGTCCCGGCCCGGGTGGCCAGCTGCGTCACATCGCCCGGCACCGGGCCGAGCAGGTCCGGGCGCGCGTGCAGCAGGGCGGCGAGCGATGCGTCGTCGCGGGCGCGCAGCGCCTCGGCGAGGGAGCGCGGGGCGTTGCTTGCTGTGGCGCTTCCCGCAGCGCTGCTTGGCTCAGGCACGGTCGCCTCCATGGTCGCGTCGGCCGGTCCCCATCCGGCCAACGGTATCCGCTGTGCCCTCGGCCGCTCCACGGGCGCACGCGCTACCTTTCGACAGGGTGGTACGGGAGGAGCCGGGCATGGGGATCGAGAGCGACCATCTGGTCTACGAATATCTGAGCCGGGTCGGGGACTTGGCGCAGCGGCGGCAGCTGTCCTCCGGGGACCGGATGCGGCTGGTGGCAGGGCTGCGGGACGAGATCGACCGGCGGCGCGCCAAGTACGAGCCGGAGACCCCGGCGGCCGTGCGCCGCATCCTGGAGCGGATCGGCACGCCGGAGGAGGTCCTCGACGGCGTCGGCGCGCCCCCGCCCCCGGCTACGGCGGCCGCGGTGCCCGATGCCGCCCCGGCGGTGCCGGCCCAGCGCGGGCCCGGCCGGCTGCGCCGCAAGGCGGTGCCGCCGCCGCGCCCGGCGCAGTCCCCGCCCGCGCCGCCGCACCTGGCCGGGCTCGATGAACTCGGTTCCGGCGGCGGGGCGGAGCCCGACTGGTGGCGGGTCGCGCCGGGGTCGTACGGGGCCGGGCCGCAGGTGGAGGGCTTCGCGGGCGGGCTGGAGATCCCGGAGCTGTTCAAGGACCCGGTGGAGGAGAAGCCGGAGCCCGCGGCCGCTCCGGCCGGCGCCGCGGCCGCGGCGGACGGGTCCGGCGTACGGGGCCTCGTACGGTTCCTGAAGGAGCGCCGGCAGGCCAAGTCGGCCGGGGCCGCGGCGGATCCGGCGGCGCCCGCGGCGGCGGCCGCCCCGCGCCCGAAACCGCACGCGTTCCTGCTGCTGGCGGCGGTCGTGCTCGTGGCGGGTGCCGTCACCGGGTCCTGGCTGCTGCTGGTCGGCGGCTGGCTGCTGGCGTACGCCTCGCGGGTCCTGGGGCCGGCCGAGCGCAAGTGGGTCGTCTTCGGGCTGCCGGGGGCGGTGTTCGCGGGTGCGGTGGTGTGGCTGTGGGGCAGGCTGGAGGGGCGCTGGGGGGAGCCGCTGACGGACGAGGGACTGGGCGGGGTCTTCCAGGGCATGTGGCCCTGGCTGGCCAGGGCCGCGGCCATCGCCTCGGCCCTGTACCTGGCCTGGCGCTCCCGCCGCCGCTAGGCCTGCCCGCCCCCATCCCACACCCACTCGGCGACGCCCGTGGTGCCGCTCCGCGTCACCTGCCGGGCGGGTGCTGCCTGCGTTGCCTGCCCGTGGTGCCTGCCTGGCGATGCCCGCCCGGCGATGTTTGCCGGGCGTTGCCTGCCCTGGGACACCCGATCCGCGAGGCCGGCCGTCCGCGGGAGGGTGCCTCCGGGACCCGGCGGCACCGGGAGGCGGCGCCGGGGCCGGGGCGTCATCGGCGGCCGGCGGGAATCCGCCTCCGCTTCACGGGAGTGAAAAGCTCGGGTTCCCCCGCGTCCGCCCCGGCTCGGCACAATGGCCGGCATGAGCCCCGAGACCGCCACCGCGCCCGCCGTGTCCGCCCAGCTGACCGTCGGCTTCGACCTCGACATGACCCTCATCGACTCGCGCCCCGGTATCAAGGCCGCCTACCAGGCACTTTCCGCCGAGACGGGCACGTTCATCGATGCCGACGAGGCGGTCACGCGGCTCGGGCCGCCGCTCGCGGACGAGCTCGCGTACTGGTTCCCGGAGTCGGAGATCGACGCCATGGTCGACCGCTACCGCGAGATCTATCCCACCTACGCCATCGAGTCGACGCCCGCGATGCCCGGCGCCCGCGAGGCCGTCAAGGCCGTCCAGGCACTCGGTGGCCGCGCGATCGTCGTCACGGCCAAGCACGAGCCCAACGCCCGGCTGCACCTCGCGCACCTCGGCATCGAGCCCGACGCGGTCATCGGCTGGCTGTGGGCCGAGGCCAAGGCGGGCGCGCTGCGCGAGTACGGGGCGCAGGTCTACGTCGGCGACCACGTCGGCGACGTCCGCGGTGCCCGCACGGCCGGCGCGCTGTCGGTGGCGGTCCCGACCGGCCCGTGCCCGGAGCCGGAACTGCGTGAGGCGGGCGCGGACGTGGTGCTGGCGGACCTCACCGCGCTGCCGCAGTGGCTCGCGGAGTACGTCCGCACGCAGACGGTCTGATCCGCAGGGGCCCGGCCGCTCAGGCCCGCTCAGGCCGGCTCAGGCCTGGGAGGCGCGGGCGGCCCGGCGCTGGGCCGCCGCCGAGCGCAGCACACCCGCCGCCGAGATGGCGAAGCCGACGCCCATCAGCATGCACACGGCCCACGCGGACGGCGGGAACGGCTTGATGTGCAGGAACAGCGGGGCGATCGTCACGAGGGTCGCGACGGCCCCCACGATGAACACGATGCCACCGGCACGGACCAGCCCGTCGCCGGGCCGGGCTTCGTCGGAACGAGGAGTAACAGTCACCCCACCAGGGTAGTTCCCTGGCCGAAGCAGCCGACAGCGAAGCGCCGGCGAAGGACCGGGGAACGTCTTGTCACCTGTCGATCGCCCACTAGCCTGGATACAGCGGGTCACCATGACCCGCTGCGCTGTTATCCGGAGCCGCCGCGCGGCGACCGGACCCCGACGAGCACAAGGACAGAGGACGGACGTGCCTACCGGCAAGGTCAAGTGGTTCAACAGTGAGAAGGGCTTCGGCTTTCTCTCCCGCGACGACGGCGGTGACGTCTTCGTCCACTCGTCGGTGCTCCCGGCCGGGGTCGACGCACTCAAGCCCGGCCAGCGAGTCGAGTTCGGAGTCGTCGCGGGACAGCGCGGTGACCAGGCGCTTTCAGTGACGGTGCTGGACCCGGCGCCCTCGGTCGCGGCCGCGCAGCGCCGCAAGCCCGACGAGCTGGCCTCGATCGTGCAGGACCTCACGACCCTGTTGGAGAACATCACTCCGATGCTGGAGCGCGGCCGCTACCCCGACAAGGTGCACGGCACGAAGATCGCCGGCCTGCTGCGCGCGGTGGCCGACCAGCTCGACGTCTGAGCCGTACGCACGACGGTGCCCCGGTCCTCCGCAGAGGGCCGGGGCACCGTCGTACCGGCGTGAAAGCTGCCTAGGGGAAGGCCAGCGCACCGGGCGCGATGGCCGGTACCAGACCCTCCGCCGCGGCCCGCGTCAACAGCCCGCGCACCGCCGCGTACCCGTCGTCGCCGAGGTCCGAGGTGAACTCGTTGACGTACAGCCCGATGTGCTGGTCGGCGACGGCCGGGTCCAGCTCCTGCGCGTGGGCGCGGACGTACGGGCGGGAGGCCTCCGGATCGTCCCAGGCCATCCGGACCGACGTACGGGCCGACTCGGCCAGCGCGTGCAGGGTCTCGGAGCCCAGCGAGCGCTTCGCGATGATCGCGCCGAGCGGGATCGGCAGACCGGTCGTGGACTCCCAGTGCTCGCCCATGTCGGCAAGGCAGTGCAGCCCGTAGTCCTGATAGGTGAACCGGGCCTCGTGGATGACCAGTCCGGCGTCGACCCGGCCGTCGCGGACGGCCGGCATGATCTCGTGGAACGGCAGCACGACGACCTTGCCGACCCCGTCCGGCAGCACGTCCGCCGCCCACAGCCGGAACAGCAGGTAGGCGGTGGAGCGTTCGCTCGGCACGGCGACGGTCTTCCCCGCCAGGTCCACATCCGGCTCCCGCGTCAGCACGAGCGGCCCGCAGCCGCGCCCGAGCGCCCCGCCGCAGGGCAGCAGGGCGTACTCCTCCAGCACCCAGGGCAGCACCGCGTACGACACCTTCAGCACGTCCAGCTCGCCGCGCTCGGCCATGCCGTTGGTGATGTCGATGTCGGCGAAGGTGACGTCGAGGCCGGGCGCGCCCGGGACCCGCCCGTGGGCCCAGGCGTCGAAGACGAACGTGTCGTTCGGACAGGGCGAATAAGCGATCTTGACCGCGGGACGCGGGTCACGACTCATGTCGGTGCTCTCCCCAATGGACGAGTACGGGCCCCAGGGCGCGGAATCCGGCGGTGAGCGAGGCCAGCGCCTCCCCGATCCGCCAGGCGTCGCGGTCGCGGGGGCCGACGGCGTTGGACACGGCGCGGATCTCCAGTACGGGCAACCCGTGCGCGGCGGCCGCCTCCGCGACCCCGAAGCCCTCCATGGCCTCGGCCCCGGCGAGCGGATGCCGGGCGGCGAGCCGGGCCGCGCCGGCGGCGGTGCCGGTGACGGTGGAGACGGTCAGCACGGGCGCGAGCAGCGCCCCGGTGGCCTCGGCGGCGCGGGCGGCGAGCTCGGCCGGCGGCAGGTGCACGCTGTGCCCGAAGCCGAGCTCCTGTACGTCGAGGAAGCCGTCGGGGGTCTCGGCCCCGAGGTCGGCGGCGACGACGGCGTCGGCGACGACGAGGGAGCCGACCGGGGCGGCGGGCTGGAACCCGCCGCCGATGCCGGCGGAGACGACGAGGGAGTAGTCGGCCAGCGCGAGCGCGGTGGCCGTGGCGGCCGCGGCGGCGGCCGGTCCCACGCCGCCGACGAGGACGTCGACGGCGAGGCCGGGCAGATCACGCCGGGAGGTGCGGTATCCTCCCCCAGACTTCGTCCGGGGGGACCCCCAGGGAAGGACGCGCGGCTCCGGTGTCACCGGGTCCGGATGAGGGGTGAGACCGGCGGCGACGGAGTCTGCCTCCGCCGCCACCGCGGTCACGATGAGCGCGCGCACCGTCGGTACGGGACTACTTGAGCTTGACGTTGTAGGCCCAGACGGCGAGGGGCTTGCCGTCCTCGCCGACCTGGACGATGTTCAGCTTCTTGGAGGACGGGGCCTCGCCCTGGCCGCCGGTGGCGAAGAGGTCGGCGCCGGGGAAGCTGCGGTAGGTGTTGGAGGAGGGCTCGGTGATCGGCTGGCCGTCCAGGACCGCCTGCCACCGCTTGCCGTCCTCGACGACTTCCGGCTCGACACCGAGACGCAGGGTGTCCCCGCGGCCGTATTCGATGGTCTTGGCGCCCTTGAGGTCGGTGAGGCACTCCTGGACCTTGTCCATGGAGAGCTCCTTGTCGTCGGAGCAGGCGGCCTCGGTGGACACCGACTGCGTGCCGACCGTCACGGTCGCCAGCGGCGTCGGCTTGTCGCAGGCGGAGAGAAGGAGGAGGCCGGCGGACACGGCTCCGAGGGCCGCGACGCTGCGGCGGCCCCTACCCGAGAAAAGCGGTGCGGTCATGAGCCGAAGGCTATCGGGCCACCCGGCTCCCCCGCCGCACGGGGGTGTCCGTGGCCTGCGGCGCGGCGCGCCGCACGGCTGCCGGCAAAAAGTTGAGCAATCGTCTGGTT
>NZ_JBEORW010000023.1:39952-138953 GCF_040302565.1 Streptomyces sp. NPDC097981 | reverse complement strand
CCCCGGCGGCCCGGGCGATGACCACGTGCCCCGATTCGAGGGGCTGGCGCAGCGCGTCCAGCGCCTTGGTGCTGAACTCGGCGGCCTCGTCCCGGCGCCGGGTCCCGCCGGCTCATGCCGGGTCCGCGGCGTCCGGAAGCGACAGCACCAGCAGGGCCACGTCGTCGCGCGGGCCGCCGTGGGTGAACTCGACCAGGTCCTCCCACACCGCCCCGGCCAGCCCCGCCGGGTCCTTCGCCAGCACCGGGACCCGGGCGGCCAGCGGATAGAAGTCGCCCGCCGTGTCCCGTGCCTCGGTCACCCCGTCCGTGTGCGCGAGCAGCCGGTCGCCCGGCAGCAGCGGTACGTCGGCCACCACCGCGAGGTCCGGTCCGGCAAGCCCCAGCCCCAGCGGAGGCCCCGGCTCCACGCCCACCTCCGACACGGTGGACGCCCGCAGCAGCAGCGCCGGCGGATGCCCGCACGACACGATCCGTACGAGGTCCAGCCCGGGCGGGAACTCCAGCAGCAGCGCCGTCGCGAACAGCTCCGGATACCCGGCGGGGGCCGGTGCCGGGTCTGCCGGGTCCACCGGCTCCGGCGGGCCTGCAGGGGCCGCCGAGCCCGCCGAGCCCGCCGTGTCCGCGAGCAGCCTGCGGTCCAGCCGGACGGCCACATCCGCGAGCTCCGGATCGTCCAGCACCCCCTCCCGGAAGGCGCCGAGCAGCGCGGCCACCGTGCCGACCGCCGCCAGGCCGTGCCCCTGCACGTCCCCGACCAGCGCCCGCACCCCGTACGGCCCGATCCGTACGTCGTACAGGTCCCCGCCGACCAGGGTGCCGCGCTGGGCGGCCCGGTACAGCCCGGCGCAGCGCACCGGACCGACCCGGTCCGGCACCGGCGGCAGCACCGCCAGCTGGGCAGCCTCCGCGACGGTCCGCACGCTGACCAGCTGCGCGTCGCGGCGCCTCCGGACCCAGGCGATCACCACGCTGAGCAGCCCGATCGCGGCCACCGTGGCCAGGTCCGTGCCCCGGGCGTGCCCGACGCCGAGCCACGGCACCCCGAGCAGGAAGAGCACCACTGTGGCGAAGACGGCGGTCCCGGCCGCCCCGTACGCGAAGGCCGCGACCGGTGGCAGGCCCGCGAGGAAGAAGCCCAGCTCGACGTCGCCCGGGGTGATGCGCTGCGCGAACACCAGCACCACCAGCGCCACCGCGGGCGCGAGCCGCGCCCAGCGTGGTGGCGGCTTTCCCTGCAGCCAGCCAGGCTCCTCGCGTCGGCGTCTCACCCCTCCACCCTGGTACGGGGGCGGTGGCCGCGCACGCCGGACCGGCCCGCCGGGTGGCCGTACGGGGTCCGGGCACCGACAGTGGTCCCGTGACGGATGCGGACGGGGCGGAGCAGAGCGCGGCGATCAGCACGCGCCTGAACTGGCTGCGGGCCGGGGTGCTCGGAGCGAACGACGGGATCATCTCCACCGCCGGACTGGTGGTGGGCATGGCCGGGGCCACCACCTCGCGCGCGGCGATCCTGGCGGCCGGGGTGGCCGGACTGCTGGCGGGGTCGCTGTCGATGGCGGCGGGCGAGTACGTGTCGGTGAGCTCCCAGCGGGACTCGGAACGGGCCGCGCTGGAGACGGAGCGGCGGGAGCTGGCGGAGGAACCCGAGGCGGAGCTGGAGGAACTGACCGAGCTGCTGGTGGCCCGCGGACTGGGCCGGGAGCTCGCGAGGGAGGCGGCGTTGCAGCTGACGGAGCGGGACGCGCTGAAGGCGCACGCGCGGGTGGAGCTCGGGATCAATCCCGACGAGCTGGCCAACCCCTGGCACGCGGCGTTCGCGAGCCTGGCCGCGTTCACGGTCGGGGCGCTGCTGCCGCTGCTGGCGATCCTGCTGCCGGGGCCGCCGCAGCGGGTGCCGGTGACGGTGGCGGCGGTGCTGGCGGCGCTCACGCTGTGCGGGTTGATCAGCGCCCGGCTGGGCGGCGCACCCGCCCCGCGGGCCGTCCTGCGCAACGTGGCCGGCGGCGCGCTGGCCATGGGGGTCACCTACGCGGTCGGCACCTGGCTGGGCACGAACGGCGTCTGACCCGCAGCCCGCAGCCCGCAGCCCCTCCGCAGCCCCCGGACCACGAGGGCACGCGCGGGCGGGGCCCCCGCCGGGGTGCCTCGCAGCGGGGTGGCGGCGGGGTCCGGGGGCTGCGCGCGGCGGGGGATGCGCTGTGCGGCGGGCCTGCATCATGGGGGCATGCGTATCGCGATCACCGGCTCCAGCGGGCTCATCGGCCAGGCCCTCGTACGGTCCCTGCGCGCGGACGGCCACGACGTGGTGCGCTTCGTGCGCCGCGCGCCCGCCGCGCCCGACGAGGCGGCCTGGGACCCGCGGCGTGGATACGTCGACCCCGCCGGGCTCGCCGGCTGCGGGGCCGTCGTCCACCTCGCCGGGGCCGGGGTCGGCGAACACCGGTGGACCGCCGCGTACAAGAAGGAGATCCGGGACAGCCGGGTGGCGGGGACCGGCGCGATGGCCCGGGCGATCGCCGCGCTCGACGCGCCGCCCGCCGTCTTCGTCAGCGGCTCCGCCATCGGCTACTACGGCGACACCGGCGACCACGCCGTCGACGAGCACGCCCCGGCCGGCGAGGGCTTCCTGCCGGAGGTCTGCATCGAATGGGAAGCGGCCGCCGCCCCCGCCCGGCAGGCCGGCGTACGGACGGTCTTCGCCCGGACCGGACTGGTGGTCGCCGCCGAGGGCGGGGCCTGGGGCAAGCTGTTCCCGATCTTCCGGGCCGGGCTCGGCGGCCGGCTCGGCAACGGCCGCCAGTACTGGTCCTTCATCTCCCTGCACGACGAGATCGCCGCCCTGCGGCACGCCATCGACACCCCGGAGCTGTCCGGTCCCGTCAACCTGACCGCCCCCGAGCCGCTGACCAACCGGGAGGTCACCGCCGCGATGGGCCGGGTACTGCACCGGCCGACCCCGTTTCCCGTTCCGGCGCCCGCCCTGCGCGTGGTGCTCGGGGAGTTCGCCGGGGACGTGCTGGGCAGTCAGCGGGTGCGGCCCGCCCGGCTGTCGGAGTCCGGGTTCACCTTCCGGTACCCGGGGATCGACGAGGCGATCCGGGCCGCCCTCGGCCGGTAGCCGGCGGTCCGCCCCCCCAACGCCCCCCGGCCCCCGCCCCCGTGCGACCGTCCGTGACCCGGATGCGACCGCCGTGCGACCGGACCCGGCCGCAATACCCCACCGAACTAGGGTTCCCCTGGGACCCGTTGGGGGAAGAAGGATTCCCACACAGCCGCGCCGACCTCGGGGAGGGGCACGTGCTCAGCAGCTCACACCGCGCCGCACAGCATGCGGACGTCGTCATCGTAGGAGCCGGAGTCTCAGGACTCGCGGCGGCGCACCACCTGATCGCGGCCGGGGTCGCGGTCACCGTTCTGGAGGCCGCCGACGATCCCGGCGGCCGGATGGCCACCGAGCACGTCGACGGGTTCCGGCTGGACCGCGTCGGGCAGCTGCTCAACACCTCGTACACGGAGCTCGACCGGACCCCCGGCCTGGCCGGCCTGGTCCTGCGGCCCTTCGCGCCGGGGGTGCTCGTCCACACCGACGGCCGGCAGTTGCGCGCCGGGGCGCTGACCCCGGCCCGCGCTCTGGCCAGCGGATCCTTCGACCAGGCCCGGCTCAGCGCCTACCTCGGCCGGCTCGCCGCCCTGCCCGTGGAACGCGTACTGGCCCGACCCGAGCGCACGGCGCTCGCCGCCCTGCGCTCCCGGGCCCTCGGTGCGACGCTGCGGCCCCTGCTCGCCGCGCTCCTGCGCGATCCGGAGCTCACCACCTCCAGCCGGGTCGCCGACCTCGCCCTGCGCACCTTCGCCCGCGGCCGGCTCGCCGTGCCCGAGGGCGGCGCCGCGTCCCTGCCCGAGCTGCTCGCCGCCACGCTGCCGCCCGGCACGGTGCGCACCGGGGTCCGGGTCCGGTCGGTGGCGACCAACCTGGTCACCACCGAGGAGCACGGCGACTTCAGCTGCCGCTCCGCCGTCCTGGCCACCGGGGCGCGGGCCGCCGCCGAACTGCTGCCGGGGCTGCGGGTGCCGGCGTTCCACGAGGTCACCGTCATCCACCACGCCACCGCCGCCCCGCTCGTGTGGGACGGCTCGCTCCTGCTCGACGGCGATCCCCGGTGGCCCGTCGCCCACACCGCGGTGATGAGCGCCGTCGACCCGACGCGGGCCCCGGCCGGCCGGAGCCTGGTCACCACCACCGTGCTCGGTCCGCCGCCGCCGGCGCGCACGGTCGCCTCGCGCCTCGCCCGGCTGTACGAGACCGGCACCCGGGACTGGGAGCTGCTGGCCGTCCACCATGTCCCGGAGGCCGTCCCCGCGATGCCGCCGCCCTACGACCTGCGCCGTACGGTCCGGGTCCTGGCCGGGCTGTACGTGTGCGGCGACCACCGCGACTCCAACACCGTCCAGGGGGCGCTGCACTCGGCCCGCCGCGCCGCCACGGCCGTCCTGCGCGACTTCGGCATCCGGCTCCCGGCCAGCGCGGAGCCCGCCCTTCCGGCGGTGGCCTGAGGCGCCGGAACGGCCCGCACCGCCGACACGGCCGAAGCGGGCGGCACCGCCGACCGGGTACCGGCCGGCCCGGGGCCCGGTTCCCCTGCGGAACCGGGCCCACGTCCGACCGTCCGACCGCAGAGCCGTGGCCGCCTCACGACAGCGCCGCGACCCGGTCCCGGTACGTCCGCACCGCCGAGGCGTCACGGTACGGCTCCAGCCTGCGCTCGAAGTCCCGTACGTACTCCACCGCGCGCACCGACCGCATCTCCATCGCCTGCTGCGCCGCCTCCGCGCCCAGCGCGCACGCCTGGTCCAGCTCGCCCAGCCCCAGCCGGGCCGTGGCCAGCACCACCCGGCAGAACAGCCGCGAGCGCGCGAACCCCGGCGCCCGCAGCTGGAGCGAGCGCTCCGCGTGCTGCGCCGAGGCCCGGTACTGCTGGAGGTCCCGGTGGCAGTGCCCGAACTCGTCCGCCAGCTGCGCCTCGTCGAAGGGCCGCGCCCAGTGCGGTACGTCGTCCCCGGGCCGGGCCGCGCCCAGCGCGCGTTCGGCCCGCACCAGCGAGGCCGTGGCGGCCCGGACCTCGCCGAGCACCGCGTGGCCGCGTGCCTCCGCGGAGTGCAGGAGCGCCTGCACCACCGGCGGCGGTCCGGAGCCGACGCCCTGCTGCGCGACGCGGGCCAGCTGAACCGCCTCCCGGCCGTGGCCGAGGTAGACGGCCTGCCGGCTCATGGTCACCAGCACGTACGAGCCGTACGGCCGGTCCCCGGCGGCCTGCGACAGGCGCAGGGCCTGCACGAAGTAGCGCTGGGCGAGCCCGTGCGCGGCGATGTCGTACGAGGTCCAGCCCGCGAGCCGGGTCAGGTCGGCGGCGGCCGAGAACAGCCGCCGCCCGGTGGTCTCCCCGTAGGTGCCGCGGAGCATGGGCTCGGCCTCGTGTTCGAGGTAGCGCACCAGGGCCTGCCGGGCGTGGCCGCCGCCGTAGGTCTGGTCCAGGGTCCGGAACAGCTCGCCCACCGACCGCAGCGCTGCGATGTCCCCGCTCGTCACCCGCTGGCCGGGCCCCCGGTCGATCTGCCGCTGCCGGGGCACCGTGCCGCGCCCCTGCACCGGGACGCGAGCCGGGGCCGCCGGATCCGCGCCGCGGCCCACGCGCTCGTCGGCCCGCCCGATGAGCCAGTCCCGGCTGGGCACGACCAGCCCGGCGGGGGTGAACGCGATCTTCCGGAGCTCGGCGTGGGAGCCGGAGTCCTTGCGCCACAGCCCGCTGGCGATGTCGACGGCCTCCTCCGGGGTGGCCGCGAACTCCAGACCGGCGTAGACGGGCGCGCAGGCGTCCAGGCCCAGGTCCTGTGCGGAGAGCCGCCGGCCCAGGCGCCGGGTGAAGACCTCGGCGATCAGCGCCGGGGTGGTCCCGCGCGGCTGCTGCCCGCGCAGCCACCGGGTCACTGAGGTCTTGTCGTACCGCAGATCGAGACCGTGCTCCAGGCCGAGCTGGTCGACGCGGCGGGCGAGACCGGCGTTGGAGAACCCGGCTTCCGCGATCAGCGCTGCTAGCTGCCGGTTGGGGACGCGCTGGGCAGGTCGTTCCGTCATCGGCTCCACGGTTTCCTGACGTGACGGACCGGAGGACCGGCCCTTGAACGGCGTGAATGTAGCGGCGAACTCCGTCCGCACCGCCCCCTCTGTCCCACATTCATCCGATCGTGTGCAGAGTCGGTAGGGCCCTTTACGGACCGACCCCCTCCGTCCGCGTACGCTGCGCGACATGACCCGCAGGCCCACCAGGGCGGAACCCCCCGCCGACGCCACCGCGCCACTGCCCGCGCCGGAGCTGACCGAGGCCGAGTGCCGCCGGTGCGGCACGTACATCGCGGGGCTGGACGGGCGGTACGCGTGCGGCGTGTGCGGCTGGGTCAACGACCACTCGGAGGGCCACCGGCGGCTGCCGCGGGCCGACGAGGACCCGGACCGGCCGCCCCGCGGCCGCAAGCGGCCCAGGCCGCTGCCGCCGGGCCCCGGGGACGGGCCGCAGACGGGCGCCTGAGGGGTCGGGAACCGGCCGCCGTACTCTTGGCTGGGTGCGATAGGTGCACACAGCAGGTTCAACGAGGAGGCGCTGCGGTGGCTGATCTTGGGTTTGTCCATCTGGGCTTCGGACCCGATTGCGTCGAGTACACCCAGGCCTGGGAGGAGCAGCGGCGGGTCCACGCCGCGCGCTTCGCGGACGAGATCGGCGACACCTGCCTCCTGCTGGAGCACCAGCCGGTGTACACCGCCGGCCGGCGCACTGCCGACAACGAGCGCCCGCTGGACGGCACGCCCGTCGTGGACGTGGACCGCGGCGGCAAGATCACCTGGCACGGCCCGGGCCAGCTGGTCGGCTACCCGATCATGAAGCTGCCGCGCCCCGTCGACGTCGTCGCGCACGTGCGCCGGCTGGAAGAGGCGCTCATCCGCACCGCCGCCGACTTCGGCCTGGAGACCACCCGGGTCGAGGGCCGGTCCGGGGTGTGGGTCCTCGGCGACCCGATCGAGGAGCGCCCGAAGATCGGCGGCCTCTCCCTCGACTTCGACCCGCGCCTGACCGACGACGAGTTCGACCCCCGCCTGAACGGACCCGAGTACGCTCCGTCCAACGCCGGCCAGCGCCGCGAGGACCGCAAGCTCGCCGCGATCGGCATCCGCGTCGCCAAGGGCGTCACCATGCACGGCTTCGCGATCAACGTGAACCCGGACAACACGTGGTTCGACCGGATCGTGCCCTGCGGGATCCGCGACGCCGGTGTGACCTCGCTCTCGTACGAACTGGACAAGGAGATCACCATCGCCGAGGTGGTCCCGGTCGTCGAGAAGCACCTGAACGACGTACTGGAGCAGGCCGAGCTGCGGCCCCGGGAGATCGAGTCCGCCGCCGGCTGACGGCCGGGGGAATTCGGCCGACCGTGTCCAGGTTGGCCGACGTAAGAGCGTATGAAATTACGGGCGTACCCTGGTGGGCGCCGAAGAATCGAAGTCACAGGGAGCCGGTCGTGTCCGCAGTCGCACCCGACGGACGCAAGATGCTGCGCCTGGAGGTCAGGAACAGCCAGACCCCCATCGAGCGCAAGCCCGAGTGGATCAAGACCCGGGCGAAGATGGGTCCCGAGTACACCAAGATGCAGGCCCTGGTGAAGGGCGAAGGACTGCACACGGTGTGCCAGGAGGCCGGCTGTCCGAACATCTACGAATGCTGGGAGGACCGGGAGGCCACCTTCCTCATCGGCGGCGACCAGTGCACCCGTCGGTGTGACTTCTGCCAGATCGACACGGGCAAGCCCGAGGCCCTGGACCGGGACGAGCCTCGCCGCGTCGGCGAGTCGGTCGTCACGATGGACCTGAACTACGCCACCATCACCGGCGTCGCGCGCGACGACCTGGCCGACGGCGGTGCCTGGCTGTACGCGGAGACCGTGCGCCAGATCCACCAGCAGACCGCGGGCCGCGAGGCCGGCCACACCAAGGTCGAGCTGCTGGCCCCCGACTTCAACGCGGTCCCGGAGCTGCTGGAGGAGGTGTTCGCCTCCCGCCCCGAGGTCTTCGCGCACAACGTCGAGACGGTGCCGCGGATCTTCAAGCGGATCCGCCCCGGCTTCCGCTACGAGCGCTCCCTCGAAGTGATCACCAAGGCGCGCGCGTACGGCCTGGTCACCAAGTCGAACCTGATCCTCGGCATGGGCGAGGAGCGCGAGGAGGTCTCGCAGGCGCTGAAGGACCTCCACGAGGCCGGCTGCGAGCTCATCACCATCACCCAGTACCTGCGGCCCTCGCCGCGGCACCACCCCGTCGAGCGCTGGGTGAAGCCGGCCGAGTTCGTGGAGCTGGCGAAGGAGGCCGAGGAGATCGGCTACTCGGGTGTGATGTCGGGCCCGCTGGTCCGCTCCTCGTACCGCGCCGGGCGCCTCTACCAGCAGGCGATGGAGAAGCGCAGCCGAGCCTGAGCGCAGGTTGAGGGTCCGTCCGAGGCACGAGGGCGGGCACTCGGCCGGAGCGGTGGCGAGGCGGAGCTCGACCGCGGGCTGGAGAAGCGCAGCCGAGTCTGAGCGCAGGTTGAGCGCGCGGGTGTGTGACGCGCGCTACCACACGGACTGTGTGAACTCACGCACAAACTCTTACTGCGGAGTAACACCGCATCGACGCGGCCCCTAGGCTCTTTGTAACGAAGAGCCCGGCGGGCCGCGTAAATGTTTCATCACCGTTTGACCGGTCGGTCATGCCCTGGTAACACCAGTGAGTGACGATGGGTCCACGCAGCGCGCACACCGGCGCACGCCGCCGACCCACCCGCCGCGCACCCCAAGCCCGCCGATGGGCACCGTGAGCACAGTGAAAGGGATCGACATCATGCAGGCCGCGCCCGTACGCGCCATTGCCATTCCGTCGTTCACCGACGCCTTCCGGGGCATTGAGTCGCTGCTCATGAGCGGTGCCCGCCGCAATGCCTGGACCGCCGTCCTCGAAGACCGCCGCAGGGCGAAGGACCGGGTCGAAACCGAGCACGTACTCGAGGCCGCGGCGACCCGGACCCCGCAGGCCACGTAAACTTCGCTGTATGGCGAGGAAGTCAAACGCAGAGACTGCTGCGAACCCCGGGCGACTGAAGCAGATCGCCCTGACGTACAAGATGACGCGCAAGGCCGACCCGAAGGTCGGTCTGATCGTCGCGGGCGTGGGAATCGTCACCTTCGGTGTCTTTCTTGCGATCGGCTTCCTGATCGACCACCCGGTCTACCTGGGCATCCTGGGCTTGCTGGTGGCGTTCCTCGCGATGGCGATCGTCTTCGGACGGCGGGCCGAGCGGGCTGCCTTCGGGCAGATGGAGGGCCAGCCGGGCGCGGCCGCGGCCGTACTGGACAACGTGGGGCGGGGCTGGACGACCACCCCGGCCATCGCGATGAACCGGAACCAGGACATCATCCACCGGGCCGTGGGCAAGGCGGGCGTCGTACTGATCGCCGAGGGCAACGCGAACCGGCTGAAGCCGATGCTCGCCGCCGAGAAGAAGAAGCTGGCCCGGATCATGCCGGACATCCCGGTGAACGACTTCATCGTGGGCACCGGCGAGGGCGAGATCCCGCTGAAGAAGCTGCGCACGACGCTGCTGAAGCTGCCGCGCGTGCTGGCCGGCCCGCAGATCACCCAGGTCAACGACAAGCTGCGGGCCATGGGTGACCTCATGAGCAACATGCCGCTGCCGAAGGGTCCGATGCCCAAGGGCACGCGGATGCCGCGCGGCGGAAAGATGCGCTGACCCGCTTTTCGTATACAACGCACAACGCGCGGTGCACAGCACTGCGCGTACGACACAGGGGCGCCCCCGAGCCGAACGGCTTCGGGGGCGCCCCTGTGCGTATGCATACCGGGTGGGTGCCGGGAGGGTCAGATCCGTACCTGGACGGCGCGGGCCAGCCGGTCGTGCAGGCCGCGTCCGTCCCGGTCCCAGACCAGCGCCGGGATGACGAGGGCGAGCAGCAGCGTGCGCAGCACGACCCGGCCGAAGCCGAGGCGGCCGCCGTCCTGCGCGACGACCCGCAGGCCCACGAGCCGCTTCCCGGGGGTGAACCCGACGGTGCCGACGGTGAGGATGCTCAGCAGCACGAAGAGCGCCAGCGTCCAGTTGCCCGTGGCTGCGGGGTTGCCGCCGGTGATCAGCCCGTATGCGATCACCTGGCAGCCGATCCAGTCGATGGCGACACCGCCGAGGCGGCGGCCGAAGCGGGCAGCCGAGCCGGGGCCCTGCCGGGGCAGGCCGAGCCGCTGGCCCGGATAGCCGAAGTCGACGCCCATGTCCTCGGCGGCCGCGCGGGGGCCGGAGAGCCAGGATCCGAGTGCTTGCCTGTTGTCCACCCCACCACGGTACCCGTGAGGCTGCACAGCCTTCCGGCGGGACCCTGGTTAACTTGTGCGAAACAAATGGGTCATGCTTGAGAAATCCCGTCTGCTTATGGTCGGGTCAGCGTGCGGCACCGCACTGACGCACCACGAGCTATGCAACCCGTCCCTCCCCCGGGGCCGGGAGTAGGAGGAGTTGGATGTTCCAGAACGCCGACGAAGTGAAGCAGTACATCGAGGAGAACGACGTCAAGTTCGTCGACGTCCGCTTCTGCGACCTGCCTGGTGTGATGCAGCACTTCACCATCCCGGCGCGGGCGTTCGACCCGGCGGAGGAGCTCGCCTTCGACGGCTCCTCGATCCGCGGCTTCCAGGCGATCCACGAGTCCGACATGGCTCTGCGCGCCGACATCACCACCGCGCGCCTGGACCCGTTCCGCCGTGACAAGACGCTGAACATCAACTTCTTCATCCACGACCCGATCACGGGCGAGGCCTACAGCCGCGACCCGCGCAACATCGCGAAGAAGGCCGAGGCGTACCTCGCCTCCACCGGCATCGCCGACACCGCGTACTTCGGCCCCGAGGCCGAGTTCTACGTGTTCGACAGCGTGCGCTTCGCGACCACCGCGAACGAGGGCTTCTACCACATCGACTCCGAGGCCGGCGCCTGGAACACCGGTTCCGAGGAGAACAACCGCGGCTACAAGGTCCGCTACAAGGGTGGTTACTTCCCCGTAGCCCCGGTCGACCACTTCGCCGACCTGCGCGCCGAGATCTCCCTCGAACTGGACGCCCAGGGCCTCCAGGTCGAGCGCCAGCACCACGAGGTCGGCACCGGCGGCCAGGCCGAGATCAACTACAAGTTCAACACGCTGCTCGCCGCGGCCGACGACCTGATGCTCTTCAAGTACATCGTGAAGAACGTCGCCTGGCGCAACGGCAAGACCGCGACCTTCATGCCGAAGCCGATCTTCGGTGACAACGGCTCGGGCATGCACGTGCACCAGTCGCTGTGGGCGAACGGCGACCCGCTGTTCTACGACGAGGCAGGCTACGCGGGCCTGTCGGACACCGCCCGCTACTACATCGGCGGCATCCTCAAGCACGCCCCGTCGCTGCTCGCCTTCACCAACCCGACGGTGAACTCGTACCACCGCCTGGTCCCGGGCTTCGAGGCGCCGGTCAACATGGTGTACTCGCAGCGCAACCGTTCCGCCGCCATGCGCATCCCGATCACGGGCTCGAACCCGAAGGCCAAGCGCGTCGAGTTCCGCGCCCCGGACCCGTCCTCGAACCCGTACCTGGCGTTCGCGGCCCTCCTGCTGGCAGGCCTCGACGGCGTCAAGAACAAGATCGAGCCGATGGAGCCGATCGACAAGGACCTCTACGAGCTCTCCCCCGACGAGCACGCGAGCGTCCCGCAGGTCCCGACCAGCCTTGAGGACGTCCTCAAGGCCCTGGAGGAGGACCACGAGTACCTCCTGGCCGGCGGTGTCTTCACCCCGGACCTGATCGAGACCTGGATCGACTACAAGCGCACGCACGAGATCGCCCCGATCGCCCTGCGTCCGCACCCGCACGAGTTCGAGCTCTACTTCGACATCTAAACAGCGCGAGCAGCGGCCCCGTCACCCTCTCCGGAGGGCGGCGGGGCCGTTGTGTTTGCCGCCGTCGTGCCGGCCGCCGTCAGCCGTTCCGAGTCATCCGCCGGGGCCGGCGTGACGATCCCGCCCTTCTCCGGGGGCGCCACCGGCTAGGTTCGGGGCATGGATGATCAGTGGAAGACCGTCGGTGCGCTGGCCGCCCGGTTCGATGCGCACGACCGGGATCGCGGGATGGCGCACGAGGAGAGCGTGACCCTGCAGATCCTCAAGATCGGCGAGGAGTTCGGGGAGGCCGCGCAGGCCGTCATCGGGGTCAAGGGGACCAATCCCCGCAAGGGCGACTCGCACACCTGGGACGACGTGGAGGCCGAGGTCGCCGACGTCATCGTGACCGCGATGGTGGCCCTGGCCCGGATGCGGCCCGATGCCCCCGCGTTCTTCGCCGAGCACCTCAGGATGAAGTCGGACCGGTTCCTCTGACCTCGCGCAGCAGCGGCATCGCGCCCGTCAGGTCGCGCAGGCAGCGGACCGCGAGTTCGGCGGGGGAGCCGGGGCCCGAGACCGGGGCCTCCGTGGTCGACCAGAGCTCCAGGGAGATGCGGATGGCGTCGGTCGCGGCCGCCGCGAGGAGGCGGACGCCCAGGGGGTCGGCGCCCTCGCCGGCCAGCCGGGCGATCACCGGGACCAGGCGTTCCTCGGAGTCCTGGTTCACCCGGTACCAGACCCCGCGCAGCGCCTCGTCGCCCTGGGCGGCGCGGAGCAGGCCGCGGGTCACCTCCAGCCCCTCTTCGACCGCCTGCAGGTCGCTGAGCGAGCGGGTCACCGCGCGTTCCAGGGCCTCGCCGAGCGGGGTGCCGGGGTCCTCCTCGGCGAGCAGCGCGCGCCAGGCCTCGCCGCCGCCGGCGAGGAGCGGGGCCACGGCCTCCTGCTTGTTGCGGAAGTAGCGGTAGAACGTGCGCAGCGCCACACCGGCACGGTGTGCGATGTCCTCGGCGGTGGTGCCGTCGGGACCGTGTTCGGCGAACAGCGTGCAGGCCGCGCGGGCGATGTCAAGCTGGGTGGCGGCCTTGCGGCGCTCGGTCAGCGACTGGGCTCCGGGGCCGGCCTGGGGAGCGTACGGACGAGGGGATCTCACGGGTGAAGCCTACCTCCCGGGCCTGCCGCTGGTGCATGCTTTGGCACTCTGGCAAAATATGTCATCACGGCGGTACGCTCGCCCCATGAACCGTTACGAAGGACGTCGCGTCCTCATCACCGGCGGCGGCTCCGGCATCGGCCAGGCCACCGTCCACCGCATCCTCGCCGAGGGCGGCCGCGTGCACACCGTGGACGTGAACGAGGCCGGCCTGAAGGCGACCGCCGACCGGGCCGCCGCCGACGGGCACGCCGACCGGCTGACCACCGCCGTCCTCGACATATCCGACGAGGCCGCCGTGCAGAGCGGTGTCGCCGCTGCCGTCGAGTCCCTCGGCGGGCTCGACGTACTGGTCAACGCGGCAGGCATCCTGCGCTCCGCGCACACCCACCAGACCACGCTCGACCTCTGGAACAAGGTCATCGCGGTCAACCTCACGGGCACCTTCCTGGTGATCCGCGAGTCGCTCCCGGCACTGCTGGAGGGCGACCAGCCGGTCGTCGTGAACTTCAGCTCCACCTCGGCGTCCTTCGCCCACCCCTACATGTCCGCCTACGCGGCGAGCAAGGGCGGTATCCAGTCCATGACCCACGCGCTGGCCGCCGAGTACAGCAAGCAGGGCCTGCGCTTCGTCGCCGTCGCGCCCGGCTCCATCGAGAGCGGCATGACCACGGGCAACGGCCCCGGCCTGCCCGAGGACACCGACTGGAGCCTGTTCGCCAAGCTGGCCCCGGCCCTCGGCCAGGGCTTCGCCGGCCCGCAGACCGTCGCCGGCGTCGTCGCCATGCTGGGCTCCGAGGACGGCGCCTTCATCACCGGTACGGAGATCCGCATCGACGGCGGTACGCACTACTGACCTGGCGGGGCGTCAGCCCCTGAAGCGCTCCCACAGCCGGGGGAAGCGCTCCGCGAGCACGGCTTCATCCTCGAAGTCCAGCGGGGCGCCCTCCGGCTCGGCGGCCTGGAGCGGAATCCCCAAGTCCGGTGCCACCACCCCGGTCAGCTGCTCATACGCCTCGTCGGCGGCGTACCCCAGCTCCTCGCCGTCCCCGTCGATGTCCTCGTCGAACTCCCCCAGCAGCTCCGCGAGCGAGTCGGGATCGTGCACCCCGCCCTCGAAGACCTCCCGGCCCTGGCCGATCAGCCAGCACCGGAAGTAGTCGAACGCGTCGTCGCTCGCCCCGTCGAGCAGCACCCAGGCAGCCCCCCACAGGTCCCAGGTGTACGCCCGGTTGTACCGGGACTCGAAGTGCCGGGCGAAGTCCAGGACGGAGTCCGGATCGAGCTGCGCCAGCCTCTCCACGAGCAGCTCGGCGTGCTCCTCGGGGTCGCCCTCGGCGGCCTCGCGGGTACGGTCGACGATCTCCCAGAACTCCGTCTCGTCCATCACCGCTCCAGCATCACGGGTCCACCCCTTCGCCGCCACCGCTCATACGGCCAAAGGCCGGTGTCCGCCACCCGGTCGAGGGGGTCGGACACCGGCCTTTCGCCTTGCCGTGCCTGTGGCCGTGTCTTACAGGCCGTAGCGCTCGCGGGCCTCCTTGACGGCGGACGCCGGCACCTCGCCGCGGCGGGCGAGCTGGGCCAGCGCGGCCACCACGATCGACTGCGCGTCGACACCGAAGTGGCGGCGGGCGCCCTCGCGGGTGTCGGACAGGCCGAAGCCGTCCGTGCCGAGCGAGGTGTAGTCCTGCGGGACCCACTGGCTGATCTGGTCCGGGACCTGGCGCATCCAGTCGGAGACGGCCAGGACCGGGCCCGGGGCACCCTCCAGCACGCGGGTGACGTACGGGGTGCGCTCCTCGCCGCGCAGCAGCGCCTCGTCGCACTCCAGCGCGTCGCGCCGCAGCTCGCCCCAGGAGGTGGCGGACCAGACGTCGGCGGCCACGTTCCAGTCGGCGGCGAGCAGCTTCTGCGCCTCCAGGACCCAGTGGATCGCCGTGCCCGAGGCCATCAGCTGGATCTTCGGGGCGTCGGCGGCCGGGGCGGCGCCGTCGAGGCCGGCCGCCGTGTTGAAGCGGTAGAGGCCCTTGAGGATGCCCTCTTCCACGCCCTCCGGCATGGCCGGCTGGACCTTCGGCTCGTTGTAGACCGTCAGGTAGTAGAAGACGTCTTCCGGCTTCTCGCCGTACATCCGGCGCAGACCGTCCTTGACGATCACCGCGATCTCGTACGCGAACGCCGGGTCGTAGTTGAGCGACGCCGGGTTCGTGGACGCGATCAGGTGCGAGTGGCCGTCCGCGTGCTGGAGGCCCTCGCCGGTCAGCGTGGTGCGGCCGGCGGTGGCGCCGACGATGAAGCCCTTGCCGAGCTGGTCGGCGAGCTGCCACATCTGGTCGGCGGTGCGCTGCCAGCCGAACATCGAGTAGAAGATGTAGAAGGGGATCATCGGCTCGCCGTGCGTCGCGTACGACGTGCAGGCGGCGATGAAGTCGGCCATCGCGCCGGCCTCGGTGATCCCCTCGTTGAGGATCTGGCCGTCCTTGGCTTCCTTGTAGTACATGAGCTGGTCGCGGTCGACCGGCTCGTACGTCTGGCCCAGCGGCGAGTAGATGCCGGCCGACGGGAAGAGGGACTCCATACCGAAGGTGCGGGCCTCGTCGGGGACGATCGGCACCCAGCGCTTGCCGGTCTCCTTGTCCCGCATCAGGTCCTTGACGAGCCGGACGAAGGCCATGGTGGTGGCCATCTCCTGCTTGCCGGAGCCCTTGATCAGCGGGGCGAAGGAGCGCTCGGCCGGAGCCGGCAGGGCCACGTGGTGGACCTTGCGGGCCGGGGCCGGGCCGCCGAGGGCCGCGCGGCGCTCGTTCAGGTACTGCACCTCGGGGCTGTTCGCGCCGGGGTGGCCGTACGGGACCTTGCCGTCGACGAAGGCGCTGTCCGGGATCGGGAGGCCGAGGAGGTCGCGCATGTCCTTGAACTCGTCGGTCGTCAGCTTCTTCATCTGGTGGTTCGCGTTCTTCGACTCGAACCCGGTGCCCAGCGTGTAGCCCTTGACGGTCTGCGCGAGGATGACGGTGGGCGCGCCCTTGTGCTCCAGGGCGGCCTTGTACGCGGCGTAGACCTTGCGGGGCTCGTGGCCGCCGCGGGAGCGGTGGAAGCACTCGGCGATCTTCGCGTCGGAGAGCACGCCGGCCAGCTGCACGAGCTCGGCGTTGGCGCCGAAGAAGTGCTGGCGGATGTAGGCCACGTCGCGGGTCGCGTACGTCTGGAACTGCGCGTCCGGTACCTCGCGCAGGCGGCGTACCAGGGCGCCCGTGGTGTCCAGCTGGAACAGCTCGTCCCAGGCGGAGCCCCACAGCGACTTGATGACGTTCCAGCCGGCGCCGCGGAACTGGGCCTCCAGCTCCTGGACCACGCGGAAGTTGGCGCGAACCGGACCGTCGAGGCGCTGCAGGTTGCAGTTGATGACGAAGGTCAGGTTGTCGAGGCGCTCGCGGGAGGCCAGGGCCAGGGCGGCGGTCGACTCGGGCTCGTCCATCTCGCCGTCGCCCAGGAACGCCCAGACGTGCGAGTTGGCGGTGTCCTTGATGCTCCGGTTCTGCAGGTAGCGGTTGAAGCGCGCCTGGTAGATCGCGGAGAGCGGGCCGAGGCCCATGGACACCGTGGGGAACTCCCACAGCCACGGCAGGCGCCGCGGGTGCGGGTAGGACGGCAGGCCGTTGCCGCCGGACTCCTGGCGGAAGTTGTCGAGCTGCTGCTCGGAGATGCGCCCGTCGAGGAAGGCGCGGGCGTAGATGCCGGGGGAGGCGTGGCCCTGGATGTAGAGCTGGTCGCCCGATCCGTCGGCCTCCTTCCCGCGGAAGAAGTGCTGGAAGCCGGTCTCGTAGAGCCAGGCCGCCGAGGCGAAGGTGGCGATGTGGCCGCCGACGCCGTACTTGGATCCGCGGGTCACCATGGCGGCCGCGTTCCAGCGGTTCCATGCGGTGATCCTGGCTTCCATCTCCTCGTCACCCGGGAACGCGGGCTCGGCGGAGGTGGGGATGGTGTTGACGTAGTCCGTCTCCAGCAGCTTCGGCAGCGCGAGGCCGGCGGCTTCGGCGTGCTGGAGGGTGCGGCGGAGCAGGTATTCGGCGCGGCGCGTACCGGCGGCCTTGGCGACGGCGTCGAGGGAGGCCGCCCATTCGGCGGTTTCCTCGGTGTCGCGGTCCGGGAGCTGGTCGAGCTCGCTCGGAAGCTTTCCTACGGGGTCGGACATCGGTGTGCGCCGCCTTCCGGACAAAGGAGAGGTGGTGAAAAATCCCTGACGGGCAGGACAGGGTCGGTGGACCCGGGTGGGGTCCGCCGTCGACTGTAAATCGCTGATCGATGATCGATCAAACGAATGTGGCGTAGAAACGGGCCATCGGCGGAAAGTCGGCACCGGGTGCCATGAAAACAGGCACCCGGTGCCGGGTGAATCGGTACAGAACGCCCTGTCAGGCGCGGGGTGCGCACCCCAGGACATGCCGCTTCACCAGCACGCCGATGTCCGGATCCTGGTTCCGGAACGCCTCCACGAGCGCCTCGTGCTCCTCGGCGTACGACTTCTGGACGGTGCCGAGCCAGCGGATGGACAGGGCCGTGAAGACCTCGATGCCCAGGCTCTCCCAGGTGTGCAGCAGCACGCTGTTCCCGGCCGCCCGCACCAGCTCGCGGTGGAACCCGACGGTGTGCCGCACCTGCGCGGTCCCGTCCTCCGTGCGGTCGGCCTCCCACAGGGCAGCCACGTGCGGCTCCAGCGCCGAGCAGTCGGCCGCCAGCCGGGGCGCGGCCAGCTCGGCCGCGATCTGCTCCAGGCCGGCCCGGACCGGGTAGATCTCCTCCAGGTCGGCGGCCGACAGGTTCCGTACGCGCACGCCCTTGTTCGGCGCCGACTCGATCAGCCGCAGCGTCTCCAGCTCGCGCAGGGCCTCGCGCACGGGCGTCTGGCTGACCTCGAGTTCGACCGCGATCCGCCGCTCGACGATCCGCTCACCGGGCTTCCAGCGCCCGCTGACGATCCCCTCCACGATGTGCTCGCGGATCTGCTCGCGCAGCGAGTGCACGACGGGTGGGGTGATCATCCGGACTTCATCTCCTGAGGGGGACACGCATCGCTTCGATGCGTAGACAATACGGCGGAGCAGGCCGCAGGGATGCGTTCCTGGTCAGGGCCGTTGGGTGAGGCTGGTTACAAGGGGCCCCCGACCGGGCAGCCGAGGTGCCCGGTCACCGATCCGCCACCACGCTCAGGGCCGTCGTCCGGCCCACCGACAGCCGGTACGCGCCCGGCCCGGGCGGCGGGAAGGTGGCGCCGTACCGGCCGCCGCCCAGGTCGTCCAGGGCGCGGGCCGTCGGGCGGCCCCCGTCCGCGGGGCGGAGTTCCGCCGTGAGCCGGAGTGCGTCGTCGGGGGCCGTGACCGTGACCTCGTACGGGGCGCCCGCAGGCAGCAGGGCGGACACCTGCACGCCCAGGCGGGCTCGGGCGGGTTCGCCGCCGACGGGGAGCGTGGGCCCGTCCGGGCGCTCGTGGCCCAGAAGGTTCCGAAGGGCGTCCCGCACACCCCCGTTGTTGTGGAGGGAGCCGTGCTGCTCGTACGGGGTGGCGGACCCGGTCACCGGGAACCCGCCGCCGGCCGCCTCCGCCGGCACGGCCGCGAGGCGGGGCACCGCGCCGTCGCCGTCCCCGGCGGCGGCGCCGGTCCCCGGCAGGAGCGCCAGGCGGTCGTCCGCGTACCGCGCGGCCGTCGCCGTGTGCTGGCCGATGCCGGAGATCGCGTGCAGCTCGGCCCGGGGCGGGGCGCTGCGCAGGTCCGCGTGGAAGCGGGCCGCATCCGCCAGCAGGGCCGCGTCCACGCCGGGCAGCCCCGGCAGGTCACGGGCGTACGCGAGGCCGTCGGGGCCCGTCACGCACGCGTGGTCGGCAACCAGCTGGTGCAGGGACGGCAGGCTCCGGGCGAAGGAGCCGAGGTCCGGATCCAGGTCCGGGCCCAGCAGCCGGACGCCGTTGACCAGGCCGGCCAGGGCCGCGACGGAGCCCCGGTGCGGGGTGCCCAGGGTGATCAGGCGACGGGTGATCTCGTGGCCGCCCAGGCGCTCCACGTAGTGCCGCGCCACCAGCCCGCCCATCGAGTGGCAGAGGAAGACCACCCGGGCCTCGCGGCGCTCGGGGGCCGAGGTCCGCCAGCGCTCCAGCTCCAGGTCGATCCGGCCCTTCAGCCGCTGCGCGTTGTAGCGGCACGACAGGCGCCAGTCGTACGGGAACGTGAGGAGGTTGTCCGATACGGACAGGGTGAAACGGCGCTCCAGCCAGCGCAGCAGGTCCGTGTAGCCGTCCACCGGGTGCCAGACGCCGGGCAGGGCGTGCAGACCGGGCATCAGGCCCACCGGGACGACGCCGTCGCCCGGGTCCCCGTCGCCGATGTCCTTCGGGAGGCGCAGCGCGCTCGCGGAGCGGCCGAAGGTCCGCAGGCCCTGTAACAGGGCGGCGCCCGAGAGGTCCCAGACCGCCCCGCCGTCGGCATCGGCGAGCCGGCTGCCCGTGATGCCCGGCAGTACCACGACAAGATCCGTCACCTGTGCACGTGCCATACGACGCCCCCCGGGATGTCACACATGGACCCACCAGGGTATGACGACGGCGCCCCCGCCCGGAGTGGTTCCGGGCGGGGGCGCCGTACGGGCGTGTGCCGATGTGGCGTGAGCCTTACAGGCCGAGCTCGACCTCGAACTCGCCGGCCTCCAGGATCGCCTTGACGGCCGAGAGGTACCGGGCCGCGTCCGCACCGTCCACCAGGCGGTGGTCGTAGGACAGGGTCAGGTACGTCATGTCGCGGACGCCGATGACGGTGCCCTCGGGGGTCTCGATGACCATCGGGCGCTTCACCGTGGCACCGATGCCCAGGATGGCGACCTGGTTCGGGGGCACGATGACCGTGTCGAACAGCGCACCGCGCGAGCCGGTGTTGCTGATGGTGAAGGTCGCGCCCGACAGCTCGTCCGGCGTGATCTTGTTGCCGCGGACCTTGGAGGCCAGGTCGGCGGTCGCCTTGGAGATGCCCGCCAGGTTGAGGTCACCGGCACCCTTGATGACCGGGGTCATCAGGCCCTTCTCGGAGTCCACGGCGATGCCGATGTTCTCCGAGTCGAAGTAGGTGATGGTGCCCTCGTCGTCGTTGATCCGGGCGTTGACGACCGCGTGGGCCTTCAGCGCCTGGGCGGCGGCCTTGACGAAGAACGGCATCGGCGAGAGCTTGACGCCCTCGCGGGCCAGGAAGGACGCCTTGGCCTGCTCGCGGAGCTTCATGATCTTGGTGATGTCCACCTCGACCACGGAGCTGAGCTGAGCCTGCGAGTGCAGCGCCTTCATCATGTTGTCGCCGATGACCTTGCGCATGCGGGTCATCTTGACCGTCTGACCGCGCAGCTCGGACACCGCGGCGGCAGCCGGGGCCTTGGCGGCGGCCGGGGCGGCGGCCGGAGCCGGAGCGGCAGCGGCGGCCTTGGCGGCCTCGGCGGCGGCCAGGACGTCCTGCTTGCGGATACGGCCACCGACACCGGTGCCCGAGACCGAGGACAGGTTGACGCCGGACTCCGAGGCGAGCTTGCGCACCAGCGGGGTCACGTACGCGCCCTCGTCACCGGCGGAGACCGGAGCGGCGGGGGCGGCCACGGGAGCCGGAGCGGCGACCGGAGCCGGAGCGGCGACCGGGGCCGGGGCGGCAGCGGCCGGGGCGGCCACGACCGGAGCCGGGGCGGCGACCGGAGCAGCTGCGACCGGAGCCGGGGCGGCGACCGGAGCAGCTGCGACCGGGGCCGGGGCGGCGGCCGGGGCGGCACCGGCGGCGCCGATGACGGCCAGGACGGTGCCGACCTCGGCGGTCTCGTCCTCGTTGATCCGGATCTCCAGCAGCGTGCCGGAGACCGGCGCGGGGATCTCGGTGTCGACCTTGTCCGTGGAGACCTCAAGCAGCGGCTCGTCGGCCTCGACGGACTCGCCGACCTGCTTCAGCCAGCGGGTGACGGTGCCCTCGGTGACGCTCTCGCCCAGGGCGGGGAGAACGACGTCCGTGCCGGACGCGGCCGGAGCCTCGGCGACCGGAGCGGGGGCCTCGGCGACCGGGGCCGGGGCCGCGGGGGCCTCGGCGACCGGAGCCGGCGCGGCCGGGACCTCGGCGACGACGGTCTCGGCCTCGGCGACAGCCGGCGCGCCGGAGCCGTCGTCGATGACGGCCAGCTCGGCGCCGACCTCGACGGTCTCGTCCTCGGCGACCTTGATGGACGCCAGGACGCCGGACACGGGGGACGGGATCTCGGTGTCGACCTTGTCGGTCGAGACTTCGAGCAGCGGCTCGTCGGCCTCGACGCGCTCGCCCTCGGCCTTCAGCCAGCGGGTGACAGTGCCCTCGGTAACGCTCTCTCCGAGCGCCGGAAGGGTTACGGAAACCGACATGGTTTCAGTTGCTCCTAACGAATGTGCGGAAGTGGTCGTCGCGCCCGTGACGAATCAGTCGTGGGAGTGAAGCGGCTTGCCGGCCAGGGCCAGGTGGGCCTCGCCGAGCGCTTCGTTCTGGGTCGGGTGCGCGTGGATGAGCTGCGCGACCTCGGCCGGCAGGGCCTCCCAGTTGTAGATCAGCTGGGCCTCGCCGACCTGCTCGCCCATCCGGTCACCGACCATGTGGACGCCGACCACGGCACCATCCTTGACCTGGACGAGCTTGATCTCGCCCGCGGTCTTAAGGATCTTGCTCTTGCCGTTGCCCGCCAGGTTGTACTTCAGGGCCACGACCTTGTCCGCGCCGTAGATCTCCTTGGCCTTGGCCTCGGTGATGCCGACGGAGGCGACCTCGGGGTGGCAGTACGTGACGCGCGGAACGCCGTCGTAGTCGATCGGGACGGTCTTCAGACCGGCCAGACGCTCCGCGACCAGGATGCCCTCGGCGAAGCCGACGTGCGCGAGCTGCAGGGTCGGGACGAGGTCGCCGACGGCCGAGATCGTCGGCACGTTGGTCTGCATGTACTCGTCGACCAGGACGTAGCCGCGGTCCATCGCGACGCCCTGCTCCTCGTAGCCGAGGCCCTGCGAGACCGGGCCGCGGCCGACGGCGACCAGCAGCACCTCGGCCTCGAAGGTCTTGCCGTCGGCCAGCGTGACGCGCACGCCGGTCTCGGTGTACTCGGCCTTGTCGAAGAAGGTGCCGAGGTTGAACTTGATGCCGCGCTTGCGGAACGCGCGCTCCAGGAGCTTGGAGCTGTTCTCGTCCTCGACCGGGACGAGGTGCTTGAGGCCCTCGATCACGGTGATGTCGGAGCCGAACGACTTCCACGCCGAGGCGAACTCGACGCCGATGACGCCGCCGCCCAGGACGATCGCCGACTCGGGGACGCGGTCCAGGACCAGCGCGTGGTCCGAGGAGATGATGCGGTTGCCGTCGATCTGCAGGCCCGGCAGCGACTTCGGCACGGAGCCGGTCGCCAGCAGGACGTGGCGGCCCTGGATGCGCTGGCCGTTCACGTCGACGGAGGTCGGCGAGGAAAGGCGGCCCTCACCCTCGATGTACGTCACCTTGCGGGAGGCGACCAGGCCCTGCAGGCCCTTGTACAGGCCCGAGATGACCTCGTCCTTGTACTTCTGCACACCCGCGATGTCGATGCCCTCGAAGGTGGCCTTCACGCCGAACTGGGCGGCTTCGCGCGCCTGGTCCGCGATCTCGCCCGCGTGGAGCAGGGCCTTCGTGGGGATGCAGCCGTTGTGCAGGCAGGTGCCGCCGAGCTTGTTCTTCTCGATCAGGGCAACGTCCAGACCCAGCTGGGATGCGCGCAGAGCCGCGGCGTAACCGCCACTGCCACCGCCGAGGATCACTAGGTCGAAAACGGTGCTGGCGTCGTTCGCCACGTCACGTCCTCCATGCATGTGCGCCGGGCACCGGTCCTCTGTGACCGGGCGGCGGCTGGTAATCGGCCGCTTGTTTCTTCGGCCCTGTGGTGGGGGCCCTGTCCTGCCGAGAACCCATCTTCGCATTTGTCGGGGGAACACGGGACGCCGGGCCCGGACTGTGGCAGGTCGATCTGTCCGAAGTAAGGGTTACCCGTGCGTAGAAACCTACGGATTGCTTCGGATTCCGTCGTGAGCGGGACTCGCCCCGGGCCTCCTCCAAGGGCCCGGGGCGAGTCGCGTCTCACACGGGGAGCGTCAGCCCAGGTCGCCCGTGGCCGTGCGCTCGGCCAGCCGGACCAGGGTGCGCACGGCCGAGCCGGTGCCGCCCTTGGGGGTGTAGCCGTACGGGGCGCCCTCGTGGAAGGCCGGGCCCGCGATGTCGAGGTGGGCCCAGGTGATGCCCTCGCCGACGAACTCCTGCAGGAAGAGGCCGGCCACCAGACCCCCGCCCATCCGGACGCCCATGTTGGCGATGTCGGCGGTGGGGGAGTCCATGGTCTTGCGCAGGTCCTCGGGCAGCGGCATCGGCCAGGAGGCCTCGCCGACCTCTTCCGCGATCTCGTGGATCGAGGTGCGGAAGGCGTCGTCATTGGCCATGATGCCGAAGGTCCGGTCGCCCAGGGCCAGCACCATGGCGCCGGTCAGGGTGGCGACGTCGACGATCGCGTCCGGGTTGTCCTCGGAGGCCTTGGTCAGGGCGTCACCCAGGACCAGACGGCCCTCGGCGTCGGTGTTCAGGACCTCGACGGTCTTGCCGCTGTACATGCGCAGGACGTCGCCGGGCTTGGTGGCGGAGCCCGAGGGCATGTTCTCGGCGAGCGCGAGCCAGCCGGTGACGTTGACCGCGAGGCCCAGCTTGGCCACGGCCACGACGGAGGCGAACACGGCGGCGGCGCCGGCCATGTCGCACTTCATCGTCTCGTTGTGGCCGGCCGGCTTCAGGGAGATGCCGCCCGAGTCGTAGGTGATGCCCTTGCCGACGAAGGCGAGGTGCTTCTCCGCCTCGGGGTGGGTGTAGGCGATCTTCACCAGGCGCGGCAGGTTCTCGGAGCCCTTGCCGACGCCCATGATGCCGCCGTAGCCGCCCTTGGTCAGAGCCTTCTCGTCCAGGACCTGGACCTTGATCCCGTGCTCCTTGGCGGTCGCGGAGGCGACGGCGGCGAAGGCCTCGGGGGTGAGGTCGTTCGGCGGGGTGTTGATCAGGTCGCGGGCGACGTTGACCTCGGTCGCGACGACCGTGGCGCGCTCGGCCGCGGCCTTGTGCTCCTTGTCGCGCGGCTTGGCGCCCAGCAGGGCGACCTCGGCGAGCGGCTGCTTCGGGCCGCCTCCCCCAGACTTCGTCCGGGAGGTGCCCCCATTGCCGGAGCCCTTCTTCTCGCCGCCCTGGTAGGCGGTGAAGGCGTACGCGCCCAGCAGCGCACCCTCGGCGACGGCCGTGACGGCGGAGGCGTCGTCCAGGGGGAGGGCGAAAGCGGCCTTCTTGCTGCCGTGCAGTGCACGGGCGGCGGCGCCGGCGGCGCGGCGCAGGGCCTCCTCGTCGTACGACTCGTCCTTCTCGGGGACGGGGCCGAGCCCGACCGCCAGCACGACCGGGACCTTCAGGCCGTCCGGGGCCGGCAGCTTGGTGGTCTCGCCTTCGGCGCCCGAGGCGCCGAGTGCGTCGAGCACGGCGGCGAGCTTTCCGTCGTACGCCTTGTCCACGGCCTCGGCGCCTGCGGCGACGACCGGGCCCTTCGGGCCCTTCGCCACGCCGACCACGAGGGCGTCGGCGCGCAGCGTCGCCGCGCCGGCAGTGCTGAGAGTCAGAGCAGTCACGGTGGTGAAGTCTCTCTTCCGTTTGTGTTGTGGGCCGAGTGGGTGGACGGCCATCCGCAGCGATCGTATTCCGGCCCGACGGCCGCCGGAAATGAGCCTACGCGTACCGCCTCGCCCGTACGCCACTCGAAGGTTTGGCAAGTTGTTCGATCAAGACGCCGACAGATTCACCCATCTGTGGCTTCTGTTCCAGGTTTGCCCTTTAGACCTGACGAGGTCCGCGAGACTCGGTCCACTCTCGCAAGGGGGCGCGGGGTCCCTTTGCATGATTTCCACAGAGCCTCCTCGGCCCGGCCGACCGCCATGGGGCCGTAGTCGAGTGATGCCTGCGGGGGGAAAGGCCGAAATGGTCAACAAGAACCGGATGAACAGGGCTGCCGCCGCAATGGCGGTGGCAGCGCTGATGTCCGTGGCAATGCCCGCCGCGACCGCCCAGGCGGTCGTGACACCGCGCATCGACCTGAAGGTGCTCGTCGTCGACGACGGCGGCAGCTCGGTCGAGGCGATCACCGCGGAGCTCCGGGACACCGGGGTGCCGTACACGCGCGTCGTCCTCGGCGGCTCCGGCCGCCCGGTGATCGACGCCGCGTTCCTCGCCGACACGGTCGACGGCCGGCCGCGCGCCAAGTACCAGGGCGTCGTGCTGCCGAACGAGAACCCGTTCGGCGAGGGCTCGGCCGAGATGGCCGCGCTCGCCGCGTACGAGACGGCGTACGGCATCCGCCAGGTCGACGCGTACACCTGGGCCCACCCGGGCGTGGGCCTGGAGTACACCGACAACGGCGGCTACAGCGGGCAGCTCGACGGCACCCAGGCCGCCGTCACCGCCGCGGGCAAAGCGGGCCCCTTCAACTACCTCGCCGGCCAGGTGGCCTTCGAGGACAACTCCGCCCTGGTCCCGGAGAGCTACGGGTTCATGGGCAAGCCGCGGGCCGGCTACACCAGCTACCTCGACGCACCGGTGAGCGGCGGACGGGCCTCGCTCGTCGGCGAGTACGCGCACGACGGGCGGAGCGAACTGGTCGTCACCTTCGGCTACAACCAGTACCAGCAGCAGTTCCGGCTGCTGGCCCGCGGCATCGTCGACTGGCTCACCCAGGGGGTCCACCTCGGCCAGAGCCGCAGCTACTTCGCGGTCCACGTCGACGACGTCTTCGCCCCGGACGCCCGCTGGAGCAAGGACCTCAACTGCACGCCCGGCGACTACGCCTGTGCGGGGGGCGAGGGCAAGGAGAGCACCATCCGCATGACCGCCGCCGACGCCCAGTACGCGGCGCAGTGGCAGACGGTCAAGAACTTCAAACTCGACCTCCTCTTCAACGCCGGCGCCGGCGAGGAGTGGAAGTCCGAGAACGGCGGCACCGACGCCCTGACCGCGCAACTCGTCGCGGACCGGGCCAAGTACCGCTGGATGAACCACACCTACACCCACCCCTTCCTCGGCTGCGTCCAGGACACCACCACCATCCCGTGGACCTGCACGAAGGACGCCGCGGGCGCCATCAACTGGATGAGCCGGTCCGACATCTCCGCCCAGATCCGCGACAACAACAACTGGGCCGCCGCCAAGGGCATCACCACCGACCGCACCGAGCTCGTCACCGGCGAGCACTCCGGCCTCAAGACCCTGCCGCAGCAGGCCCAGGACAACCCCAACCTGGCGGGCGCGCTCGCCGACAACGGGGTCAAGTGGGCGGGCAGCGACAACTCGCGCGAGCCCGCGCAGCGGGCGGTCGGCGCCGCCCTCACCGTCCCCCGCTACCCGATGAACGTGTACTACAACACGGGCACCAACGCGGAGATGGCCGACGAGTACAACTGGATCTACGCCAGCCGTGCCGACGGCGGCAGCGGAGTCTGCGAGGACAACCCCGCGACCTCCACCTGCCTCCCGGCCCCGCTCGACACCACCACCGGCTACCTGGACTACATCGTCCCGGCCGAGGCGCGGACCGCCCTGCGCCACGTCCTGGCCAACGACCCGCGTCCGCACTACGTCCACCAGTCCAACCTCGCCGAGGACCGCACCCTCTACCCGGTGCTCAACCAGGTCCTGGACACCTACCGCGCGCTCTACGCGCCCAGCGCGCCGATCGTGAACCAGAGCATGAAGGACACCGGGGTCGAGCTCAGCCGCCGGGCCGCCTGGGACAAGGCGCTGGCCGACGGCAAGGTCACCGCCTACCGCATCGGGACCACCGTCACCGTCAAGGCGCCCGCCGGCGTCGTCGCCCCGGTGACCGCACCCAACGGCACCAAGAAGCAGCTCCTGCTGGGCACCGCCGACTTCGGCACCGCGTACGCCGGCAACCGCTCGGCGTGGACCGCGCCGGACGTGCTCCAGAGCGCGGTCACGCTCAAGCTGCCCAGCTGACCCACGCGTCATCCGACGCCAGAACCACCTGGTACCACCTAGCGCCGGCGCTCCGCAGACTCACGGGCGCCGGCCCCTTTTCCGTCCTGGGGGGACACAGCGCATGAGCCATGGGCGTCATGTCACCATGCTCACCGAAGGCACCTATCCACACGTCCACGGGGGAGTCAGCACCTGGTGCGACCAGCTGGTACGCGGGATGCCGGAGGTCGACTTCAACGTCATAGCCCTGACGGGATCCGGCCGCGAGCCCGTCACCTGGGAACTGCCCCACAACGTCTACCGGCACACCGCGGTCCCGCTCTGGGGCCCGCCGCCGGGCCGCAGCCGCCGGGCCCTGCGGGGCAAGGCGCACCGCCGGTTCACCGAGACCTACGAAACCCTCCTGCTCTCCCTGCTCGCCCCCGCGCCGGCCACCGCCGGGGGCGCCCCCGGCCACAACGGGTTCTCCGAAGCCCTGCGCGAACTCGCCGTCCTCGCCCGGGCCGGCCGCCTCGCCCCGGCCCTGCGCTCCGAAACGGTACTGCGCCTGCTGATGACCGTCTGGACCCGCTCCGGCCTCGTCACCGCCGCCGCGGAGCCCACCATCCACGACGCGCTCACCGCCACCGACCTGATCGAGCACGCGCTGCGGCCGCTCTCCGTACGGATCTCGCCCGACAGCGTCGCGCACGCCGTCAGCAGCGGGCTCGCCACCCTCCCGGCCCTCGCCGCCAAGTACCTCGACGAGGTGCCCTTCCTGCTCACCGAGCACGGCATCTACCTGCGCGAGCGCTACCTCGGCTACCGCACCGCCGAGCAGCGCTGGCCGGTCAAGGCCCTGATGCTCGGCTTCTACCGGGAGCTCAACACCGAGGGCTACCGGCAGGCCGACCTCATCACCCCGTGCAACCAGTACAACCGCCGCTGGGAGGAGCGCGGGGGCGCCGCCCCCGACCGCATCCGCACGGTCTACAACGGCGTCGACCCGTACGCCTTCCCCGACGCCGGACCCGAACCCGAGGTACCCACCCTCAGCTGGTGCGGGCGCATCGACCCGATCAAGGACCTCGAAACCCTCATCCGCGCCTACGCGTTCATGCGCGAGGAGCTGCCGGCCCTGCGGTTGCGCCTGTTCGGCCCGGTCCCGCCCGGCTGCGAGGAGTACAAGCTCCGCCTGGAGAAACTCGCCGCCGAACTCGGGGTGGGCGACGGGATCTCGTACGAGGGCCGCATCACGGAGGTCGCCAAGGCCTACGCGGCCGGCAGCGTCGTGATGCTCTCCAGCATCAGCGAGGGCTTCCCCTTCAGCATCATCGAGGCCATGTCCTGCGGCCGCACCACCGTCTCCACCGATGTCGGCGGGGTGCGCGAAGCCGTCGGCGACACCGGGCTCGTGGTCCCGCCGCGCGAACCGGAGACCATGGCCAGCGCCACCCTCGCCCTGCTCCGCGACGACGAACGCCGCGCCGAGCTGGGCCGGCGCTCCCGCAAGCGGGTGGTCGAGAAGTTCACCCTCCACCAGTCCGTGGACGGCTTCCGCCACATCTACCGGGAACTCGCCGGCCAGCCCGTCCCGCCCGTCCGCGAGGGCGCCGGCTGGACGCAGCGGCTCGCCGACCCCTGGTACCGGGAACTCGCGGCCGACGGGAGCCTGTGGTGAGCGGATCGCTCTGGCTGCGCGCCCCCGGCGGCGACACGCTGCCCGCCATCCCCCGGCCCCGGGCGACCGGGCCGGGGGAGCCCGGCTCCGCCGGCGACCCGATGGACGAACTCGCCGAACGACTCGACGGGTTCATCGCGGCCGCCGTCCACCCCGAGGAGATCGCCGCCATCCTCGAATCCGACGGGATGACCGACGAGTACATCCGGCTCACCTACGGGCGCCACGACTCCTTCGGCCTCGCCGAGGAGCTCTACGCCCGGGTGCCCCGGTCCTTCCCGGAGCCGGAGCACGTGCCCGACCCCTGGAAGGTGTCCCTCACCGCCTGCCTGCTGCGCGGGGTGATCTTCGCGCTGCCCGGCCTCGCCTACGTCCTGGGCGCCCCCCTGCTGGAGGGCCCCAAGGACCGGCTCGGGCTCCCGGCCGGGACGCTGACCCTGCTCGCCGGGGCGCTCATCGGCTGGGTGTGGGACCAGACCCTGTCCCACCGCGCCTACTCCTGGCTGGGCCTGGGCGACCGGGCCGCCGCCGGGCGGACCCTGCTCGTCGGGGCCCCCGCCGGCGCCCTGCTCGGCACCGCCGCCGCGCTGGCCGTGCCCGGCGGGCCGCCGTTCTCGTACGCATTCGCCGCCGGCCAGGCCCTGTACGTCGGGGCCGCCACCGTGCTGCTGGTCCTCGGCCGCGAGCAGGTGCTGCTCGGCGCGCTCGCCCCGATGGCCGCCGGGGCGCTGCTCTCCCTGTTCACCGACCCGCCCGTGCCGGTCCGGGTGGGCCTGCTGGCGGTGTCCCTGCTGGCCGCCTGCACCCTCGCCGTACGGGAGCTGCCGCTGGCCGAGGGCGTACGGGTCGGCGTGCGCCGGATCCGGAGCCGGGCCGGACACCGGCCCGGCGAGGGCCCGGTGCGCTGGCGGATGCTGCGGGGCGCCGAGGAGGAGTACGGCCCGCGCGGGCCCCGGCTCGGGGACTCCGTGCCGTACGGGGTGTTCGGCCTCGGCACCGGCCTGCTCGTGCTGTACGCCGCCCTGGGGGAGGTGCTCGCCGGGGGTCCCGCCGAGGCCGTCGCCGCCCCCTCGGCGGTGGCGCTCACCCTCAGCATGGGTCCCGCCGAATGGCTGCTCCACCGGTTCCGCAGCGGGAGCCTCGCCGGGCTGCGGGCCGCCCGCTCGCCCCGGCAGTTCTGGCTGAGGATGCTCGGCACGCTGGCCCGCTGCCTCGCCGCGTACCTGGCGGTGCTGTTCGCCCTCGGGCTGGCCGGCACCCTGCTCTGGCCGGGAGCCCCGGGCCTGACCGGGGTCCGGGCCGCGACCCTGCTGCTGCTCGGCACGGTCATGTGGTCCGGGCTTCTGCTCCAGTCCTTCGGGGCGGTCCGGCCCGCTGCCGTGGTCTGTGCCTCGGCGGCGGTCGCCCAGAGCCTGGCGCTGCTGCTGGGGCTGGGGCAGCCGCGGCTGGTCCAGCTCGTCGTGGCGGGTACGGCCGCGGCCGTGCTGAGCACGCTCGTCTGCCTGCTCCTGGGCCGCGCGACGGCCCACCGCTGATGCCGTGACCGCCGATGCCGTGAGCCCGAACCACGTGACCCCGTACAAGAAGAAGGACCCCATGCTGCTGGTGCCCCTCTACGAGCACCCCGCCGACCGGCCCGATGACTGGGAGCTGCTGATCCGCTCCGCCGGCCGGCTGCACTCGGTGGTCCTCAACCCCGCCAGCGGGCCGGGCGAGGCCCCCGACGAGCGGTTCGCCGCCGTCGCGGAGCGGCTGCGCGACGCCGGGGTTCCCGTCCTCGGGTACACGGACACCGACTACGGGCGGCGCCCGCACGCCGCGGTGGTGCAGGACCTGCTGCGCCACCGCGACTGGTACGGCGCCGACGGGGCCTTCCTCGACCAGGCCTCCGCCGATCCGGGGCTGCTGTCGCACTACGGCCGGCTCGCCGTCGCCGCCCGGGCCGCCGGGGCCCGCACCCTCGTCCTCAACCACGGGGTCCACCCGCACCCCGACTACGCCGGGCTCGCCGACCTGCTGGTCACCTTCGAGGGCCCCTGGGACGCCTACCGGGACGCGGCGGTGCCGCCCTGGACGGCCGACCACCCCGCCCAGCGGTTCTGCCACCTCGTGTACGCCGTCCCGCCGGGCGCGCCCGCCGCCGAACTCGCCCGGCAGCGGGGGGCGGCGGTGCACTGCGCGGTCCCCGGGACCGGCGCGCACCCGTGGGGAACCCTCCCGTACGCACTGGAGGCCACCGGATGAGGCGCTCGTTCAGGTGCGGCCGCGTCCTGCCGCTCGCCCTGCTGTTCCTGCTGGCCGCCTGCACCACCGTGGGGCCGGAGCCGCCGGACGACCTGGCGCCCGCCCCGGCGCCGGGGGAGCGCTGGCAGCCCAGGCCGCGCGTCAGCTGGCAGTGGCAGCTCACCGGGAAGCTCGACACTTCGGTGAAGGCCGCCGTGTACGACGTCGACGGGTTCAACACCACCAAGGAGCAGGTCGCCGGACTGAAGAACGCCGGCCGGCGGACCATCTGCTACCTCTCCACCGGCGCCTGGGAGGACTTCCGCCCCGACGCCGGCGACTTCCCGAAGACGATGCTCGGCGAGGGCAACGGCTGGGAGGGCGAGCGCTGGCTGGACATCCGGCGGCTGTCCGAGCTTGAGCCGCTGATCGCGAAGCGGTTCGACATGTGCCGGGACAAGGGCTTCGAAGCGGTGGAGCCGGACAACATGGACGGCTACCGCAACAAGACCGGCTTCCCGCTCACCGCCGACGACCAGCTGAAGTACAACCGGCTGATCGCGAAGCTGGCGCACGACCGGGGCCTCGCGGTCGGCCTGAAGAACGACCTCGACCAGATCCCGCAGCTGGTGGGGGACTTCGACTTCGCGGTCGACGAGCAGTGCTTCGAGTACGACGAGTGCGAGCGGCTCACCCCGTTCATCACGGCGGGCAAGGCCGTCTTCCACGTGGAGTACGAGGGCCGGATCGGCCAGTGGTGCCCGCGCTCGCAGGAACTGCAGTTCAGCTCGCTGCAGAAGAAGTACGAACTGGGCGCCTGGCGCCAGGTCTGCCCGCCCGCGGGCTAGGCGACGGGCAGGACGGCGTGGACGCGGTAGCCGCCTCCGAAGCGGGGGCCGGCGAAGCAGGAGCCGCCCAGGGCCGTGGCCCGCTCGCGCATGCCGAGCAGGCCGTGGCCGCCGCCCGCGCCGTCGTCCGCGTCGGCTTCGGCGGTGCCGCCGTCGTCCAGCACGGTCACCTCCACCGAGGGGCCCACCCGGACCACGCTGACCTCCGCCCGGACCTCCGGGCCGGCGTGCTTGCGCACGTTGGTCAGGGCCTCCTGGATCACCCGGTACGCCGCCAGGTCCACGGCGGCCGGCAGCGGGTCCCGCTCCCGGCCCAGCTCGACCATCACCTTCACCGGCAGCCCGGCGTGCCGGAAGGTGTCCACCAGCTCGTCGAGCACGGCGAGCCCCGGCGCCGGCTCGGTCGGCGCCTCCGGATCGCCGGACTGCCGCAGCAGACCGACCGTGGCCCGCAGCTCGTTCAGTGCCGAGCGGCTGGCGTCCCGTACGTGGGCCAGGGCCTCCTTCGCCTGGTCGGGACGCTTGTCCATGACGTGCGCGGCCACCCCCGCTTGCACGTTGACCAGGGCGATGTGGTGGGCCACCACGTCGTGCAGGTCCCGGGCGATCCGCAGCCGCTCCTCGGCGACCCGCCGCCGGGCCTCCTCCTCGCGGGTCCGTTCGGCCCGTTCGGCCCGCTCCCGTATGGCGTCGATGAACGCCCGCCGGCTGCGCACGGCGTCGCCGGCGGCTGCGGCCATCCCGGTCCAGGCGAAGATGCCGATGTTCTCCTGCGCGTACCAGGGCAGCGGTCCGGCCAGCATGGCCACGCCCGTCAGGCCGGCCATCGTCAGCACGGCGATCCGCCAGGTCGTGGGCCGGTCGGTGCGGGAGGCCAGCGTGTACAGGGCGATCACCGTGGACATGGCGACGGGGGCCCGGGGCTCGCCGGTGGTCAGCTCCAGCAGGCACAGCCCGATGGTCATGGCGAGCACCGTGCGCGTGTGCCGGCGCCGGAACACCAGCGCGGCCGCGCCCAGCACCATCAGCACCAGGGAGAACGGTTCGGGCGTCCGGGTCCCGAAGGTGGGCCCGTGCGGGCCGTGCGGATTGGCGAAGGAACCGATGACCATGGAGACGAGCGCCCCGAGCGCGAGGACGGCATCGGTGGCGAGCGGATGGGTCCGCATCCAGTGCCGGGTGGGGGCGAACGGCCCGAGGTCTGTCGTCACCCCGATACGGTACGGCCTGCCTCCGCCGGGGCGGTCCGCGTCAGGTGCCGGGGCGCTGCGGGGGCAGCGGGGCGGCCGGCGGCGGGCGCCGGCCGAGGGGGGTGCGGGAGCGTTCCGGGCCCCATTTCGCGCGGACCACGCACACCGCCATGACGGCGGCGATGGCCGCGAGGTGCTCCTTGCCCGCCAGGTTGTCCTTGACCAGCACCTCGCCGATCATCACCGCGATCACGACGGCGCCGGTCAGGTACGCCCGGTACCGCCAGCACACGTAGATCGCGAGGCCGACCACCGCCGCCGACGGGCCGGTGTCGTTGACGACGCGGTCGGACACCGGCAGGCCGAAGGGGTGGTCGGCGCCCAGTGAGAGCCCGATCCGCGCGTACGTGGTCCCGGCGAGGGTGGCGACGTATCCGACGAGCAGCGTGCGCCACCAGCCGATGCAGATCTCCGAGATCCCGAAGACCAGGAGGATCTGGGCGAGCGCCCCCCACACGGGCAGGTCGAGGGCGGGGACGAACACGGACAGCGGGGTGCGCAGCACGGCCAGCCACAGCGGGTCGACGGCCTTGACCGACCCGAGGTTCTGGACCGGCCGGAACCCCCAGGACGTGTTCTGGACGATCTGGAAGACCGTGGTCAGGCAGACGGCCCCCAGTGTCATCGGGGCGGCCCGCCACTTGTCGCGGACGAGGGCGTCACGGACGGTCCAGAACAGGGGCCCCCACTCGCGGCGGGCGAACCGCCGGAGGGGGGTGGTCGTCCATGCCGTCAACGATTGGTCTCCAGGTGTTTGCGGTTCAGCCACTTCGGCAGACCGGGAGCCTCCAGGAAGCCCTCGGCCCGGCCCGCCGCGATACCGATCCGCAGCAGGTCGGAGCTCTTCTCGAAGAGCATGAACCGCGGTTCCCAGATCGGCCGGTATTTGGCGTTGGCCCGGTAGAGGGACTCGATCTGCCACCAGCGGGAGAAGAAGCTCAGCAGCGAGCGCCACATGCGCAGCACCGGACCCGCGCCGAGCTTGGACCCCCGCTCGAAGACGGAACGGAACATCGCGAAGTTCAGTGAGACCTGTGTGACGCCGATCTCCTTGGAGCGTTCCAGGAGTTCGATGACCATGAACTCCATCAGGCCGTTCTCGGAGTCGCGGTCACGGCGCATCAGGTCCAGCGACAGGCCCTTGGGGCCCCACGGGACGAAGGACAGCACGGCGCGCAGCTCGCCGTTGCCGTCGGTGCACTCCAGCATCACGCACTGGCCGTCGCCGGGATCGCCCAGTCGGCCCAGCGCCATCGAGAAGCCGCGCTCGGTCGCGCCGTCGCGCCAGTCGTCGGCCCGGGTGAGGAGCACGTCCATCTCGGCGGACGGGATGTCGGCGTGGCGGCGGATCCGGACCGTGTACCCGGCCCGCTTGACGCGGTTGTAGGCCTGCCGGACGGTGCGCATGGCACGGCCCTCCAGGGTGAACTCGTCGGTCTCGACGATGGCTTCGTCGCCCAGTTCCAGCGCGTCCAGTCCGTGCCGCGCGTAGATCTGCCCGGCTTCCTCGCTCGCGCCCATCACGGCCGGCACCCAGCCGTGCTCGCGTGCCTCGGCCAGCCAGGGCTCGATGGCGCCGGGCCAGGCCTCGGGGTCGCCGATCGGGTCGCCGGAGGCCAGCGAGACGCCGCCGACGACGCGGTAGGTGACGGCGGCCTTGCCGGTGGGGGACCAGATGACGGACTTCTCACGGCGCAGTGCGAAGTAGCCCAGCGAGTCGCGGTCGCCCTGCCGGGCGAGCAGCGCGCGCAGCTTCTCCTCGTCCTCCTCGGTGAGCGGGTCGACGGCGCGGCGCGAGCGGAAGGCGGCGAGCAGCACGGCGATGAGCAGCAGCGTGGACATGACGTTGATGACGATGTCCACCCAGCCCGGAGTGGTGATCGCGGCGTAGTCGCGCGCGTTCGGCTCCAGGGTGATCAGGCGCATCACGCCGTACCGCCAGCGGGCCAGGAACGTGGCGTCGGCGGCGTCCGGGTCGGTGTTGGCGGCGCCGACGATCAGCGCGGCGAGCAGCGAGGTGAACAGCAGGCCGACGGCGCCGACGGCGGTGGCCAGCTTGGGGTTGGAGCGGTCGCCCTTGGCGTAGAACTCCCGGCGGCCGAGCAGCAGGGCGCCGACGAACGCCGCGGTCAGCACGAGGGAGACCCAGTTCTGGGTGTGGTCGCGGAACTCCGGATAGCAGAGGTTGAAGTCACCGCTGGTGCAGGGGGCGAAGGCCGCGGTCGCGAAGGCCAGCAGCAGCATGCCGCTGAGCACCAGGTTCAGGATCCACGCGGCCCGCTTGCGGCGTCCCATGGTGACCGCGAGCAGCAGGGAGAACAGGCCGGACGCGAAGCCCGCGGTGAGCAGGTACGGGGTGTAGAAATCGGCGGTGTTGTGCCGGCGCAGGTCCTGTCCGAGCGAAAGCCACACCGCGCTGAGGAAGTTGACGAAGGTGACGGCGCGCAGGTACCAGACCGCGAACGCGGCGCTGCGCCGTGAACGGGCGGAGCCCCGGCCGGTCTCCCGGCCGCCCCCTTCGTCCTTCCTGTCGTCTTTCCTGCTGTTCGTGTCTTTGCCGGATCCTTGGGCCGCCTTGGCGGCCTGTGTTGCCTGTGCGGCGGTCCGGTCGGTGTCTGCGCTGGTCAAGCGGGCCTCTCCCATGAAACGCGATGATATGGGGCCCCGCCGTCGATGGGTGGCCCGGTCCGGGGAACGAGGCCCGTCGGACCGCGGAACTCCCGGAGCGGGGCATTCAGTCCTTCGGCTCCTGCGCCGCCTTCTCCGGGAGCTGCGCCGCGAGTGCGGCGGCCGCCTGGACCAGGGGGAGGGCCAGCAATGCCCCGGTTCCTTCTCCCACAGAGACGCCGTGGTCGAGCACCGGGTTGAGTGCCATCCGGTCCAGGGCCTTCGCCTGCCCCGGTTCGCCGCTGGCCTGCCCGGCCAGCCACCAGTCGGGGGCCCGGAACGCGGCGCGCTGGGCCACCAGGCCGCAGGCCGCGGAGACGACGCCGTCGAGGATGACGGGCGTACGGCGCACCGCGCACTGGAGCAGGAACCCGGTGATCGCGGCCACGTCGGCGCCGCCGACCGCCGCGAGCAGGGCCACCTGGTCACCGAGGACCGGGCGGGCCCGGCGCAGTGCGTCGCGGATCGCCGCGCACTTGCGCATCCAGGTCAGGTCGTCGATGGGCCGGCCGCCGCGCCCGGTGACCACCGAGGCATCGGTTCCGCACAGGGCGGCGACGAGGGTCGCCGCGACGGTGGTTCCACCGACGCTCAAGTCCCCGAGGACCACGAGGTCGGTGCCGGAGTCGGCCTCCTCGTCGGCGATCCGCATCCCGAGCCGCAGGGCGGCGTCGGCCTCCTCAAGGGTGAGCGCGTCCTCGGTGTCGATCCGCCCGCTGCCGCGGCGCACCCGGTGGCGGACCACGTCCTCGGGCAGCAGCCCGGGCTCGCAGTCCAGGCCGGCGTCCACGATCCGCACGCCGGCGCCGATCCGTCCGGCGAGGATCGAGACGGGGCTGTTCCCGTCGAGCACGGAGCGCACCAGCTCGTGCGTGCTGCCGGCGGCGCGGGCGGACACCCCCTCGGCGGCGATCCCGTGGTCGGCGGCGAACAGCACGACGCGGGGCCGCTCGATCGGCCGGACGGGCACCCGCCCCTGCGCGGCGGCCAGCCACTCGGCGAGCTCGTCGAGCCGCCCCAGCGCCCCGGCCGGCACGGCCAGCCGCTCACGGCGTTCCTCGGCGTCACGCCGGACGCCCCCATCGGGGCGCTCGATCAGATCGGAGAAGTCGTCGAGATTCAGCGTGGTCATCTGCCAGAGCGTACAGCGGGTAAGGCCCTCCCCAAGCCCCTCCGGACGAGGCGTGCGGCCGGCGCGCGGAGTCAGTCCTTCAGGACCACCGCCTGCCCGGCCACCACGAGCAGGACGTGCTCGCACTCGGCGGCCACCATGTTGTTCAGGCGCCCGAGTTCGTCACGGAAACGACGGCCGGAAGCGGTCGCGGGAACGATCCCCGAGCCCACCTCGTTGCTGACGGCCACCACCGTGCGGCGGGTCGCCCGCACGGCCGCCACCAGCTCCGCCGTCCGCTCCCGGAGCTCCTTTTGCCCCTGCCCCGCCCAGACGGCGTCGTCCCAGGCCCCCGCCCGGTCCATCGCGTCCGTCAGCCACAGCGCGAGGCAGTCGATCAGCAGCGGCGGCCCTCCCTCCACCAGCAGCGGCACCAGCTCGCACGTCTCCACCGTCTGCCAGCCCGCCGGCCGCCGCTCCCGGTGCAGGCCGACCCGCGCCGCCCATTCGGCGTCCCCGTCCCGGGAGCCGGAGGTGGCCACGTAGACCACCTCCGGGAAGCCCACCAGCCGCCGCTCCGCCTCGAAGGACTTCCCGGAGCGGGCCCCGCCGAGCACCAGCGTCCGGCGCGGCAGGTCCGGCACCGCGTGGTACTCGCCGACCGTGACCGTCGTCCCGTCCGGCACCGCCCGCGCGCCGGCCGCAGCGCACCGGCGCTCCAGCTCCCGGCCCGGCGGGGTGTCGTGGTCCAGGTGCACGGCGATCACGTCCGTGGTCGGCCCGGCGGCGCCGCTCGCCCGCAGCCGGGCCAGCGCCTCCGGCCGGCCCAGCACGTCCGCGAGGACCACGTCGTACGGGCGCTGCGCCATCTCGCCGTCGGTCCCCGCCGGCGCCCCGCCGGGCGGCAGGTACAGCAGCCGGCTCCCGTCCGGCCCGGTCACCTCGTACCCGGTGCCCGGAGAGTCCATCGGCACCGCCCGCACGCGGTGCCCGCTGATCACCGAGAGCTCCCGGCCGTCCGGGACCCGCCCGGCGGCCGGCAGCCCCGGAGGCAGTTCGAGCGGCGGGCCGTCGTGCGGATGGCTGAGCAGGACCTGCCGTACGCCGGCCAGCGAATGCCCCGCGCGGGCGCCGGCGAGCACCGCCCCCGGGGTCAGGTCGAGCAGCAGCGCCCCGTCGACGAGCAGGGAGGTCGCGGTGCGCGAGCGGGGGCCGACGGAGACTGCGCAGGCCGCGCAGGGACAGCCGGGGCGGGGCAGTCCTTCGGGTGTGCCGGTGCCGAGCAGAGTGAGTTCCACAGGAAGATCCTCCCGCGTCCACGGGACTGGTGCTCGCCCGGCTACTCTGCGGGCAGGCTCAAGGCGAGAAGCGTGCGAGCAGCGGACGAGCAACGGAGGCGGACATGGCGTGGACGTGGCGGTTCGAGACGGCCGACGGCACCGAGACGAGCCCGTCGGTGGTGCCGGAGGAGTTCACCACGCAGGGAGACGCGGAGTCCTGGATCGGCGAGTACTGGAAGGAGCTGCTGGAAGGCGGCACCGAGAAGGTGAAGCTGTCCGACGACAACGGCACCGAGCTGTACGCGATGAGCCTGCGCGAGGCGCTGGACGCCTGAGCCCGGCCGTACGGCGAAGCCCCGGGTCCGTGTGCGGGCCCGGGGCTTCTTCGCGTCCTCGGCGGGGCTGATTAGGAACGGTCAGCCCCGTACGCCGCACAGGTGCAGCAGCGCGGCGACCCCGCGGTACGGGTCGGTCCGCCCGGCACGGTCCTCGGCGGCCAGCAGCCGCTCCAGCTCCTCGTCCGGGGGCAGCGTCTCGCCGGCCTCGGTCCCGTCGGTGAAGACGCGTACGCCGTACCAGGCCTGGAGCGGGGCGCCGATCCCGGACAGCGTGGCGGTGAGCCCGGCCAGCCGGTCGGCCCGTACGTCCAGGCCCAGCCGGTTCGTGTAGTCGACGGTGTCGAAGGCGGCCAGCGCGCCCGACCAGTCGGCGCCCAGTCCGGGCCGCATGGCGAGGGCGTCGCCGTTGCGCACCAGCAGGGACAGCAGTCCGCCGGGGGCCAGCATCCGGGCCAGGCCGGCGAGCATCGCGTCCGGCTCGGGCACGTACATCAGCACGCCGTGGCAGAGCACCACGTCGAAGCTGCCCGGCGTGAAGTGCGCGCCGGTCTCCCGGCCGTCGCCCTCCAGGAGCTCGACCCGGTCCTGGATCCCGGCGGGTTCGGCCGCCAGCGCCGCGTGGGCGACGGCGAGCATGGCGGGATCCTGTTCCAGCCCGGTGACCTTGTGCCCGGCGCGGGCGAGGCGCAGCGCCTGGGTGCCCTGGCCCATGCCGACGTCGAGGACGCGCAGCCGCTGCCCGACCGGGAAGCGGTGCGCGATCTGTTCGTCGACCTGGCGGCCCACGAGTTCCTGGCGGACGGCGTTGCGCAGTCCGCCCAGTCCCTCAAGCCACAGCCTGGCGCCCCCCGCGAAGCCGTCCCCCGACGCTCCGGGCTTACCTCCGCTCAGGGCCGTTCCCCGCGCTTGACCTGCGGCTTCGGCAGGCGCAGCCGACGCATCTGGAGGGTGCGCATCAGGCCGTACGCGACGGCGCCGCGGCGCGGCTCATCGGGGAAGCGCTGGGCGAGGGCCTTGCGCAGGCGGAAGCCCAGGCCGATGGAGTCGACGATGATCAGGGCGATCACGGCGAGCCACAGCATCAGGGCGATGTTCTGGATCGACGGCACCCGCACCATGCTCAGCACCAGGATGATCACTGCCAGCGGCAGGAACATTTCGGCGACGGAGAAGCGGGAGTCCACGAAGTCGCGGACGAACCGGCGGACGGGGCCCTTGTCGCGGACGGGCAGATAGCGCTCGTCCCCACTGGCCAGCGCCTCGCGCTGCTTGGCCATCTCTACCCGGCGGCGCTCACGGGCACGCTTGGCGTCCTCCTTGCGATTGCCGGTCGAGGCCACCACGGCCTTGCGCTGGGACTGGGCCACAGCACGCTTCGGCGTCGGGCGGCCCTTCGGGGCCTGCGGGTCACGGGGCTGCGAGAGGTCGGCGCTCACCTTGTCGGTGGCGGCGGCCTTCTCTTCCTTGGAGGAGCGGCTACCAAACACAAAACCCAAGCCTACGTGGTTGCGGCCGGGTGCCCCACCCCGTCCGGGAACGATCCGGCAACGGCGGGCGTCTTCCCTGTGCAGGGTTCGCGCCGCGGATCGGGCCTTTCCCGGACTCCCCCCGGCGCAGGTCGGGGGAACACCTACTCCCTACGCCTGACAAGGGCGGGGGAGGAGTCGTCCTGGAGGAGGAGCGCATCCGTACACGAACAGTGCGGTAATGGAGACAGGGCCCGTACTGTGGGTTCTGATGGCGGTCGGCTCGGGGGACCGGGGTGATCGCCATGGCTGGTGACCTGGAGCGAAGTCCGTCAGAAGGGGGCGCGCGAAGCCCATGAGCGGTGTCATGAAGCGTATGGGGATGATCTTCCGCGCGAAGGCGAACAAGGCCCTGGACCGGGCCGAGGACCCGCGCGAGACCCTCGACTACTCGTACCAGAAGCAGCTGGAGCTGCTTCAGAAGGTGCGCCGCGGCGTCGCCGACGTGGCGACCTCCCGCAAGCGCCTGGAGCTGCAGCTGAACCAGCTCCAGGGCCAGTCCGCCAAGCTTGAGGACCAGGGCCGCAAGGCGCTGGCGCTGGGCCGCGAGGACCTGGCCCGTGAGGCACTGTCCCGGCGCGCCTCGCTCCAGCAGCAGGTCAGCGACCTGGAGGTGCAGCACCAGACCCTCCAGGGCGAGGAGGAGAAGCTGACACTGGCCGCGCAGCGCCTGCAGGCCAAGGTGGACGCCTTCCGGACGAAGAAGGAGACCATCAAGGCCACGTACACGGCGGCGCAGGCGCAGACCCGCATCGCGGAGTCCTTCTCCGGCATCTCCGAGGAGATGAGCGACGTCGGCCTGGCCATCCAGCGGGCCGAGGACAAGACCGCCCAGCTCCAGGCCCGCGCCGGCGCCATCGACGAGCTGCTGGCCTCCGGCGCCCTCGACGACCAGAGCGGCCTCGGCTCCAAGGACGACATCCAGGCCGAGCTGGACCGCCTTTCCGGCGGCACGGACGTGGAGCTGGAGCTCCAGCGGATGAAGGCCGAGCTGGCGGGCGGCCCGTCGGCGCAGCAGCAGGCCATCGAGGGCGGTGCCCCGGGCAGTGCCCAGCAGTCCCAGGGCCAGCACCGCTTCGACAAGCAGTAGGACGGGGCCCGTCATGATTGTCCGCATCATGGGGGAAGGGCAGTGGAAGGTGGGCGACGCCCACTTCACCGAGCTCAACCAGCTGGACGACGAGCTGCTCGCGGAGATGGAGAGCGGTGACGAGGAGGGCTTCCGGCGCACGCTGGGCGCACTGCTCGACGCCGTGCGGCGGCTCGGGGAGCCGCTGCCGGACGATGCGCTGGAGCCGTCCGAGCTGATCCTCCCGGCGGAGGACGCCTCGCTCGCCGAGGTCCGGGAGATGCTCAGCGACGACGGCCTGATCCCGGGCTGAGCCCCGGCGGCAGGACGCGGACGTACCGGCGGCGCCCGGCCGGCCCCCTTCGCGGGGCCGGACCGGGCGCCGCCGCGTCGTACGGGCCGGGCCGCAGGCCGGGCCGCGCCCCGGAGTCCCGTTGCCCCGTCAGTGTTTCGTCGGCTTCGTGACCGCCGACCGCTCCGGATCGGGGGTCCCGCCGATGAAGTTCTCGAACCTGCGGCGCGGGGCCGCCCAGCGCCGGTCGTGGTGGAACGCGCGCAGACTGGCCTTGGCGCGGGCCCGCGGGCGTTTCGCGTAGAACCTCTTCGCGTACGGGGAGCCGGGCCGGGCCAGCCTGATCGCCCCGACCAGCGCCACGAAGGGGATGACCGTGCCGAAGAGCGCGGTGCGCGCCTTGCCCTTCCACAAGGCGATCAGCGCCAGGAAGAAGTTGGTGGCGGTGTTCATGGCGACGAGCCCGCGGCTCTGCCGCTCCCCCGAGGTCAGGTCGTTGACGCCGAACGGCAGGAATCCGCCCAGCACCAGTGCCACGAGCGCGGCCGTCAGGACCACGATCTCGACGCTCTTGCGGCCCTGCTCGCTCCAGTAGACGTCGTCGAGGTGCAGGATCAGCGCGAACTCGTCCAGGACCAGGCCCGCGCCCAGACCGAAGATGACGGCGGAGAGCAGGGCGCCGAAGCCGTACCGGCCGCTGCCGACCGCACCGAACCCGCCGATGATCACGAGGACGACGCCGGGCACCACGTGGTGGACGTGCACACCGCCCGGGGTGATGTTCTTGAACGGCCCCCGCCCGGCCCGGATCAGCCGCGTGATCACGCGGGTGACCAGGAACGACGTCACGAACGAGACCAGAGCGAGGAGCAGGGGCAGTTTTCCCGGTTCGACGATGTTCCGATACCACCAGTGACCCATCCCGCCGGCTCCCTGTCGTGGCAGCTCCCCTTTTTCCCGTATGGGGCAATTTACCGCCCGCGGCGAGCGGGTAGCGTTCGCGCCGATGACAGATTCGTTCGATGCCCAGTCCCCGGCGGCGCCGTCGGCGCCGCCCGCCGAGCGCGCCTCCTTCCGCGACGGCGTCCGCTTCGCGTTCGGCACGCTCACCGTGCTGCCCGCCCGCATCACCCGCTGGGACCGCCCCGCGGCCCGCACCGGCATGGCCTGTGCCCCGCTCGCCGGGCTAGTCGTGGGCGTGCTCGCGGCCGCGGCGGGCGCGCTGCTGCTGGTCCTGGGCGGCGGTCCGCTGCTCGCGGCGGCCGTCACCGTCGCCGTGCCGGCCGCCCTGACCCGGGGGCTGCACCTGGACGGGCTCGCCGACACCGCCGACGGGCTGGGCAGCGCCAAGCCCGCCGAGGCGGCGCTGCGCATCATGAAGCAGTCCGACATCGGCCCCTTCGGGGTGGTGGCGCTGCTGCTGTTGCTGCTCGTCCAGGCCGGGGCGCTGTCGGACATCTACGCCGACAGCTGGGTCCGAGGCGCCCTCGCGACGGTCCTCGCGGCCGTCACCGCCCGGCTGGCCATGACGCTGGCCTCCCGCGACGGCGTGCCGCCGGCCCGGCCCGAGGGGCTGGGGGCGGCGGTCGCCGGGGTGGTTCCGCGGGGCTCGGCCGCGCTGGTCACCGCGCTGGTGGTGGCGACGGCCGCGGCCGTCGCCGTACCGCTGGGCCCCCTGGCCGCCGCCCAGCACGCGGGCGCGGTCCTCGTCGCCCTGGCGGCGGCCGAAGTCCTGCTCCGCCGGTGCGTGGGCCGCTTCGACGGCGTGACGGGCGACGTCTTCGGCGCCCTCGCCGAAGTCTCGGCGACCACGGCCCTGGTGGTCCTGGCCCTGGGCTGACCCCCGGCGGCCCCGCGGGCACCGGCCCCGGAACCTGACCGCGTAGGGTCGGGGCGTGGAAGAGACGCCGACGACCATCAGGGTGCTGCTCGCCGACGACCAGGCCCTGCTCCGCAGCGCCTTCAAGGTGCTGGTCGACTCCGAGCCCGACATGGAGGTCGTCGGCGAGGCCTCCGACGGCGCCCGGGCCTGCGAGCTCGCCCGGCAGACCCGGCCCGACGTGGTGCTCATGGACATCCGGATGCCCGGCACGGACGGACTCGCGGCCACCCGCATGATCAGCGCGGACCCCGAACTCGCCGCCGTCCGCGTGGTCATGCTGACGACCTTCGAGGTCGACGAGTACGTCGTCCAGTCCCTGCGGGCCGGCGCCTCCGGGTTCCTCGGCAAGGGCGCCGAACCCGAGGAGCTCCTCAACGCCATCCGCGTCGCCGCCGCCGGGGAGGCGCTGCTCTCCCCGGCCGCCACCAAAGGGCTCATCGCCACGTTCCTCGCCCAGGGCGGCGGCGACCCCGGCGTCCCGGCGGCCGCGCACGCCGAACGGCTCGCCGCGCTGACCGTCCGGGAGCGCGAGGTCCTCGTCCACGTCGCCGCGGGTCTGTCCAACGACGAGATCGCCGGACGGCTCGAAGTCAGCCCGCTCACCGTCAAGACCCACGTGAACCGGGCCATGGCCAAGCTCGGCGCCCGCGACCGGGCCCAACTGGTCGTCATCGCCTACGAATCGGGACTGGTCCGCCCCCGGGCCGAGTAGCGGCGCGGCCGGCGGCCCCGCCCCGCCGGCCCGGCCGCGCAGTACGGCCGCGCAGTACGGCCGCGTACTGCGGACGCGGTATGCCGCACATAAGGACGGCACCTTGGGGCGACGCACCACCGCCCGGGGTACGGGAGCCTGAAGGCCCGCGGCCTCCGAGGCCCACGCGCACCCCACTGCAGAGAGATCCCACGCCATGTCCTGGCTGTCCCGCTTCAGCCTGGCCCAAAGAGCGCTGATCGGCCTCGTGTCGATCACCGCACTGCTCTTCGGCGCCATAGCCATCCCGCAGCTCAAGCAGCAGCTGCTGCCGTCCATCGAACTGCCGATGGTGTCCGTGCTCGCGCCGTACCAGGGCGCCTCGCCCGACGTGGTGGAGAAGCAGGTCATCGAGCCGATCGAAGCCACCCTCAAGGGCGTCGGCGGCATCACCGGCATCACCTCCACCGCCAGTGAGGGCAACGCCCTCATCATGGCCAAGTTCGACTACGGCGACAGCGGCACGAAGCAGCTCGTCGCGGACGTCCAGCAGGCCGTGAACCGGGCCCGCGTACGGCTGCCCGCCGAGGTGGACCCCCAGGTCGTGGCCGGCTCCACCGACGACATCCCGACCGTCGTCCTCGCCGTCACCGCGGACAAGGACCAGCAGGCGCTGGCCGATCAGCTGAACCGTTCCGTCGTCCCCGTCCTGGAGGACATCCAGGGCGTCCGCCAGGTCAGCGTCGACGGGGTCCAGGACCTCCGGGTCGCCGTCACCCCCGACAACGCCAAGCTCGCGGCGGCCGGCCTCGACGGCGCCGCCCTCGCGCAGGGCCTCCAGGCGGGCGGCGCCGCCGTCCCCGCCGGCTCCTTCGACGAGGCGGGCAAGAACCGGACCGTCCGCGTCGGCGGCGGCTACACCTCCCTCGCCCAGCTGGAGGACCTGCGACTGAGCGCCGGCCCCGGCAAGCCGGCCGTGCGCCTGGGCGACGTCGCCACCGTCCAGCAGGAACCCGCCAAGGCCGTCTCCATCACCCGGACCAACGGCAAGCCCAGCCTCGCCCTCGTCCTCACCATGGACAAGGACGGCAGCGCCGTCGCGATCTCCGACGCCGTCCGGGACGAACTGCCCGAGCTGCGCTCCGCACTGGGCGCCGGCGCCGAGCTGACCGTCGTCAGCGACCAGGGCCCGCCCGTCGCCAAGTCCATCTCCAGCCTCACCACCGAGGGCCTGCTCGGCCTGCTCTTCGCGGTGATCGTGATCCTGGTCTTCCTGGCCTCGCTGCGCTCGACGCTGGTCACCGCGGTCTCCATCCCGCTGTCCGTGGTCCTCGCGCTGATCGTGCTGTGGACCCGCGACCTGTCGCTCAACATGCTGACCCTGGGCGCGCTCACCATCGCCATCGGCCGCGTCGTCGACGACTCGATCGTGGTTCTGGAGAACATCAAGCGCCACCTCGGCTACGGCGAGGAGCGCGAGGCCGCCATCATCGCCGCGGTCAAGGAGGTCGCCGGCGCGGTCACCTCCTCCACGCTCACCACCGTCGCTGTGTTCCTGCCCATCGGCTTCGTCGGCGGCATGGTCGGCGAGTTCTTCGGCCCGTTCTCCCTGACCGTCGCGGCGGCCCTGCTGGCCTCGCTGATCGTCTCCCTGACGGTCGTGCCGGTGCTCTCGTACTGGTTCCTGCGCGCGCCCAAGGGTGTCGACCCGGCGAACGCCGAGAGCGTGGCGAAGGCCCGGCGCGAGGCCGGGGAGAAGGAGGCCAGGAGCCGTCTCCAGCGGTTCTACGTCCGGGCCCTGGGCCTGGTCACCCGCCGCCGGATCGCCACCCTGGCCGTCGCGGTCGTGGTCCTCGTCGCCACCTTCGGGATCGCCCCGCTGCTGAAGACCAACTTCTTCGACCAGGGCGAGCAGAGCGTCCTGACGGTCAAGCAGCAGCTCCCCCCGGGCACCTCGCTGGCCGCCTCCGACGAGGCAAGCCGCAAGGTGGAGAAGGCCCTGACCGGGGTCGAGGGCGTCAAGGACTACCAGGTCACCGTCGGCTCCTCCGGCTTCCTGGCCGCCTTCGGCGGCGGTACGGGCTCCAACCAGGCCTCGTACCAGGTCACTCTGGAGGACTCCGGCGACTCCGAGGGAGTCAAGAAGCGCATCCAGGACGCGCTCGGCAAGCTCGACGGCATCGGCGACACCGCCATCTCGGCGGGCGGCGGCTTCGGCAGCCAGAACCTGACCGTGGTCGTCAAGGCGGGTGACGCGGGCGTCCTCGCCAAGGCCGCCGAGCAGGTCCGGGCCGAGGTGGCCGCCCTCGACGACGTCACCGACGTACAGAGCGACCTGTCCCAGTCCGTGCCCCGGATCTCGGTGACCGCCACCCCCAAGGCCGCCGAGGCGGGCCTGAACCAGGCGGCGCTGGGCGCGATCGTGGCCCAGGCCGTACGCGGCACCCCGGCGGGCAAGGCCGTACTGGACAACACCGAGCGGGACATCGTCATCAAGTCCGCGCACCCGGCCACCACCCTGGCCGAACTGCAGGCGCTGCCCGTCGGCCCGGTCCGGCTCGGCGACGTCGCCGAGGTCAAGGAGGTTCCAGGCCCGGTCTCGATGACCCGGATCGACGGCGCCCGCGCCGCCACCATCACCGCGAAGCCGGTGGGCGACAACACCGGCGCGATCGGCGCCGCGCTCCAGACGAAGATCAAGGCACTGGACCTGCCCGAGGGGGCCACCGCCACCATCGGCGGTGTCGCCGAGGACCAGAGCGACGCCTTCGCCTCGCTGGGCCTGGCCATGCTCGCAGCCATCGCGATCGTGTTCATGCTGCTCGTGGCCACGTTCCGCTCGCTGGTCCAGCCGCTGATCCTGCTGGTCTCGATCCCGTTCGCCGCGACCGGCGCGCTCGGCCTGCTGCTGGTGACCGGCACCCCGCTGGGCGTCCCGGCGATGATCGGCATGCTGATGCTCATCGGCATCGTGGTGACCAACGCGATCGTCCTGATCGACCTGGTCAACCAGTACCGCGCCCAGGGCCTCGGCGTCGTCGAGGCCGTCATCGAGGGCGGCCGGCACCGCCTGCGCCCGATCCTCATGACGGCCCTCGCGACGATCTTCGCGCTGCTCCCGATGGCGATCGGCGTGACCGGCGGGGGCGGGTTCGTCTCGCAGCCGCTCGCGGTGGTGGTGATCGGCGGCCTGGTCAGCTCGACCCTGCTGACGCTGCTGCTGGTGCCGACCCTCTACACGATGATCGAGCTCCGCAAGGAGCGCCGCCGCGCCAGGCGCGAGGCCAGGCGCTCGGCCCGCCTCACGGTGGTCCCGGCGCCGGACGCCGCGCAGGAGCAGTCCCCGGCACAGGTCTGACGGACGGTCCGGCAGGACGGTCCTGCGGACGCCCGAAGGGCCGCCCCCCTCGATCGAGGGGGGCGGCCCTTCGGGCGTACGGGAGGGACGGCTACGGGAGCGCGAGCATGCGCTCCAAGGCGAGCTTGGCGAAGCTCTCCGTCTCCTTGTCGACCTGGATCTGGTTCACGAGGGTGCCCTCGGCCAGCGACTCCAGGGTCCACACCAGGTGCGGAAGGTCGATGCGGTTCATCGTCGAGCAGAAGCAGACCGTCTTGTCGAGGAAGACGACCTCCTTGTCCTCCGCGGCGAATCGGTTCGCCAGGCGGCGGACGAGGTTCAGCTCGGTGCCGATGGCCCACTTGGAGCCGGCCGGGGCCGCCTCCAGCGCCTTGATGATGTACTCCGTCGAGCCGACGTAGTCCGCGGCCGCCACGACCTCGTGCTTGCACTCGGGGTGGACCAGGACGTTCACACCCGGGATGCGGGCGCGCACGTCGTTGACCGAGTCGACCGAGAACCGGCCGTGCACCGAGCAGTGGCCGCGCCACAGGATCATCTTGGCGTTCCGCAGCTCCTCGACGGTCAGGCCGCCGTTCGGCTTGTGCGGGTTGTAGAGCACGCAGTCGTCCAGGGACATGCCCATGTCGCGGACGGCGGTGTTGCGGCCCAGGTGCTGGTCCGGCAGGAAGAGCACCTTCTCGCCCTGCTCGAAGGCCCAGCCCAGGGCCCGCTCGGCGTTGGACGACGTGCAGATCGTGCCGCCGTGCTTGCCGGTGAACGCCTTGATGTCGGCGGAGGAGTTCATGTACGAGACGGGGACCGTCACGTCGGCTATGCCCGCCTCGGTGAGCACGTCCCAGCACTCCGCGACCTGCTCGGCGGTGGCCATGTCGGCCATCGAGCAGCCGGCGGCGAGGTCCGGCAGGACGACCTTCTGGGCGTCCGAGGTCAGGATGTCCGCGGACTCCGCCATGAAATGGACGCCGCAGAAGACTATGTACTCGGCCTCCGGCTTGGCGGCCGCGTCCTTGGCCAGCTTGAAGGAGTCGCCGGTGACGTCGGCGAACTCGATCACCTCGTCACGCTGGTAGTGGTGGCCGAGGATGAACACCTTGTCCCCGAGCTTCTCCTTGGCCGCGCGGGCGCGCGCGACCAGGTCCGGGTCCGACGGCGAGGGCAGGTCGCCGGGGCACTCCACCCCGCGCTCGCTCTTGGGGTCGGCCTCGCGGCCGAGCAGCAGCAGGGCAAGGGGCGTCGGCTGGACGTCCAAAGGCTGGGCGGTGGTCACGACACGCACCCTTTCTGTTCTGCGACAAGGGGACTTCTGCAGAGCTTCGACTTCTCGTCTATTTGACGCTATCTATGATAGCCGCTTCATGTCACTTTGACGATGCCGATAGTGTCGATGTGACGAATTCGCCTGAGACGAAGCCCTCGGTCCGTCGGGACCACCCGCCCGCGGTGGTGTGCGAGCATGAATATCTGAAACATGCGTCGGGTCCGGAATGAATCCGCGGCCCCGCTCGTTGCCATCGACGGCAAGAGTCCGACGTTTCCCTGCCTGAGGCGGGGAGCCGCCCACTTCGGGAGTGAATGCAGATGTCCGTACAGGACGACAAGACCACTGTGAGCGACGGCATCCTCCTGTCCGACGCCGCCGCCGAGAAGGTCAGGACCCTGCTGGAGCAGGAAGGCCGCGATGACCTGGCGCTCCGCGTCGCCGTCCAGCCCGGCGGCTGCTCCGGCCTGCGCTACCAGCTCTTCTTCGACGAGCGCTCCCTCGACGGCGACGTCGTCAAGGACTTCGACGGTGTGAAGGTCGTCACCGACCGGATGAGCTCCCCGTACCTGCACGGCGCCTCGATCGACTTCGTCGACACGATCGAGAAGCAGGGCTTCACGATCGACAACCCCAACGCCACCGGCTCCTGCGCCTGCGGCGACTCGTTCAGCTAAGCCTGGACCGGGCCCGTACGACGGAAGGCCCCCGGCACCTCTCGGTGCCGGGGGCCTTCCGCGTGCCGGGCTACTGCCGGGGGAGCGGCTTGCCCGTGGTCGCGTCGATCACCTTGCGCTCGCCGAGCGGCTGCTGGAGGGTCGTCGACACGGTCATGTCCTGGGCGATCATGATGCAGGCCCGGCCCGGTTCGTTCGGGGTGTCGGTGATCCTCACCGTCACCGACCCGGCCTCCTCCCGCGCCTCCAGCGCGTAGGTGCTGCACACCCCGCCCCAGAAGTTCACGGTCAGCTTCCGGTCGGCTTCCTTGTACGAGAACCCGGGGACGGTCTTCCCGCCCTTGGGGGCCGAAGGCGCGGTGGAGGCGTTCTCGCCGGCCGCCTGGACCACCGTGCGGCCCGGCCCGCCGTTGCTTCCGGCCACCTCGAACAGCCAGGCCGGCACCAGGCCGCGCGTCCCGTCCACGGTTCCCGGGGCCAGCCCGAGCACGGCCCCCTTGACGGTCTCGGTCCGGGGCGGCTTCATCGGGCGCGGCTCCGGGTTGCAGGGCAGCGTGTCCGAGGGGCCGGCCGGGGTGTCCGGCGTCAGCGGGACCGAGGTCGCGCAGCCGCTCGGTCCTGGGTCCGTGCCGCCCGACCCGGCGGAGGACCGGTTCAGCCGGGCCAGCGCCTCGACGGCCCCGACCACCGGCTGGTCGGCGGCGCGGGCCGGCGCCTTCAGCTCGCCGCTGCCCGCCACCACCTGCGAGTCCGCGCCCACGCTGACCTTCGTCGACCAGCCCTGCGTGGGCAGCCCGTCGATCACCGGGTCGGCGTTCACCACGCGTACGGCGCCCTGCGTCTGCCGGGCGTCCAGCCGGGCCCCGCTCTGGCCGACGGCCGCGAGCACCGGGGCGGCGGCGGCCTTGGCGGCCTCCTCGCTCACCGGCGTCCCGCCCTTGCCGCCCGAGCCGTCCGCCTCCTGGGCGTTCGGGGCGCCCTGCGGGAGGGTCGCCGGGCCGCAGGTGTCCTTGCCGCGGCGGCAGTCGTCACCGGCGCCGCCCGTCCCCTGGAAACGGGAGAAGTTCCAGGTCCCGGGGGCCTTGTGGTTCACCGTGAGCCGCGGTCCGGTGCCATCGGCGCCCTCCCCGGCCTGCCAGAGCTCCCCGGTGAGCCGCGGGGTGCCCGGGATGCCGAGGGCCGCCGCGAGCCGGGCCACCTCCTCCGAGGTGACCTCGCCGGTCGCGGCGAAGGCCGGCGCGGTCGCCGGAGCCTCGGGGAGCGCGACGTCGGCCCGATACGTCACCCCGGCGCCGTGCGGATCCGGCTCGCCGGGGGCGATGCCCGGCCCCGAGGGGCCCGGCGCGACGCGGGGCGCCGAGGCCGCGCTGTCACCCGTTCGGCCGCCCGGCGTGCCGTCGCCGTGGGCAGCCGACGCCCAGTACGCCGTACCTCCGCCCGCGAGCAGGACGGCGGCCGCGATCGAGCCGATGGCCCAGGCCGGCCGCCGCCGTGTGCCGCGTGATGTGTCGGGTTGTTCGCTGGTCACCGCTTGCTCCTTCGCCCTCGCCGCTGTGGCTGATGCGGCTGTGACGGAACAGACGGCGAACCGGTTCCGCGTCCGGCGGAGGAGAACGGCTCAGTCGCCGTACTCGGCCGTCGAGGCGATCAGGCGGGCCGAGGCCGGCGGGACGCTGATGCCGTGGATCTCGGAGGGTGCCACCCGGTCCGGCCGGGGGTCCGCCGGGACCGCCCAGTGCGGGGCCATCCTGGCGCAGTCACCCAGCAGCCGGGCGAAGCCGGGCCGCGTGTCGGCGGTGCTCTCGGCGGTGCCCGCGTACCCGAATCCATCGGTGTAGGTCATGGGGGCACCGTAGGCACGGCGCGGCAGGCGAAGAAAGACCTACTACGGGGTAGTTTCGTGCGGTCGGCCAGCCGGGCCGTGACCGGGTAGTTTTGACTGTCCCCTCGCCGTCCTTCGCAGGAGCATCCACGCCGTGCGTATTGCAGTCACCGGCTCCATCGCCACCGACCACCTCATGACCTTCCCCGGCCGCTTCGCCGACCAGCTCGTCGCGGACCAGCTGCACACGGTCTCCCTCTCCTTCCTCGTCGACAACCTCGACGTACGGCGGGGCGGCGTCGGCCCGAACATCTGCTTCGGCATGGGCCAGCTCGGCACCCGCCCGATCCTGGTCGGCGCGGCCGGATACGACTTCGACGAGTACCGCGCATGGCTGGACCGGCACGGCGTCGACACCGCGTCCGTGCGGATCTCCGAGGTGCTGCACACCGCGCGCTTCGTGTGCACCACGGACGTCGACCACAACCAGATCGGCTCCTTCTACACGGGCGCGATGAGCGAGGCCCGCCTGATCGAGCTGAAGGCGGTCGCGGACCGGGTGGGCGGGCTCGACCTCGTCCTCATCGGCGCCGACGACCCCGAGGCGATGCTGCGCCACACGGAGGAGTGCCGGACGCGGGGGATCCCGTTCGCCGCGGACTTCTCGCAGCAGATCGCCCGGATGGACGGCGAGAACATCCGCACCCTGATGGAGGGCGCGACGTACCTCTTCTCGAACGAGTACGAGAAGGGCCTCATCGAGTCGAAGTCCGGCTGGTCGGACGAGGAGATCCTCGCCAAGGTCGGCACCCGGGTCACGACGCTGGGCTCCCAGGGCGTGCGGATCGAGCGGGTCGGCCACGAGCCGATCGTGGTCGGCTGCCCCGAGGAGACGGCGAAGATCGACCCGACGGGCGTCGGTGACGCGTTCCGCGCCGGGTTCCTGACCGGCCTGGGCTGGGGCGTGGGCCTGGAGCGGGCCGCGCAGATCGGCTGCATGCTGGCGACGCTGGTGATCGAGACGCTGGGGACCCAGGAGTACACGCTGGCCCGTGCGCACTTCATGGAGCGCTTCACGAAGGCCTACGGCGAGCCCGCCGCGGCCGAGGTGCGGGCCCACCTGCCCGCGTAGCCGCCGCCGGCCGGCCGCGGGGAGGGAAACCCGCCCCGCGGCCGCGTCAGACCTGACGGCGGACGGTGTACGCGACCCCCGCCGGGCGGGGGGCCTCGCCCAGGTACGCGTGACCGCGCATCGCGCACCACGCGGGGATGTCCAGCCGGGCCACCTCGTCGTCGGACAGGACGGTCACGGTGCCGCCGACCGGGACCGTACCGATGACCCGGGCCAGCTCGATCACCGGCTGCGGGCAGCGCAGGCCCAGGGCGTCGATCTCCAGCGCGTCCGAGACCGGCTCCGCGGCCGGCGCCTCGCTCACGCCGAGCGTGGCGCGGGCCCCGGCCACCACCCCGGGCAGGACCTCCAGGAAGCCGTTGACCTCCTGCGCCGTCGTCCCGGCCGGCAGCGAGACGCGTACGTTCCCCTCCGACAGCACGCCCATCGCCTGGAGCACATGACTCGGGGTCAGCGTGGAGCTGGTGCAGGAGGAGCCGGACGAGACGGAGTAGCCCGCCCGGTCCAGCTCGTGCAGCAGCGTCTCGCCGTCGACGTACAGGCAGGAGAACGTCACCAGGTGCGGCAGCCGCCGGTCCGGGTCCCCGACCACCTCCACGTCCGGCACCAGCCGCGCCACCCGCCGGCGGATGCGGTCCACCAGGATCCGCAGCCGGGCCGCCTCGGTCTCGGCCTCGGCCCGCACCGCGCGCAGCGACGCCGCCGCCGCGACGATCGCCGGGAGGTTGGTGAAGCCGGGGGAGCGGCCCGACTCCCGTTCGTCGGCGGGCCCTTGGGGCGCGAAGCGGACCCCCTTGCGGACCGCCAGCAGCCCGACCCCTGCCGGACCGCCCCACTTGTGCGCGCTCGCGGTGAGCACCGACCAGGCGCCCTCCACCGGGCCCCATCCCAGCGACTGCGCCGCGTCCACCAGAAGCGGCACCCCCGCCGCCGCGCAGGCGTCGGCCACCTCCGCCACCGGCTGGACCGTGCCCACCTCGTGGTTGGCCGACTGGAGGCAGGCCAGCGCCGTCGACGCGTCCAGTGCGCGGGCGTATCCGGCCGGGGACACCGCGCCCGTGCGGTCCACCGGGACCCGGGTCACCGTGCCGCCGGCCGCCTCGTGCGCGCCCGCCGCATGGAGGACAGAACTGTGTTCGACTGCCGATACGATCAGATGGCCGCCGACGCGCCGGCGCCCGGCGAGGGCTCCCGCGACTCCGGTGTGAACCGCGTGTGTCCCCGAAGGAGTGAACACGAGCTCGTCGGGTCGACAGCCGACGGCCTCCGCGGCCGCCTCGCGCGCCGCGTCCAGCAGCAGCCGGGCGCGCCGGCCCTCCCGGTACAGTCGGGCGGGGTCCGCCCAGCCCTCGTCCAGGGCGGCCTGCAACGCCTGCCGGGCCACGGGGTGCAGGGGGGCGGCGGACGCGGTGTCGAAGTAGGGCATCCGGCCACGCTAGCCGGAGGCCGGGGACGTTCGAGGTCAGGGGCCGTCAGATGCCCTCCGGAGGCCGCCATTCAGGGGGTGTTGGGCCGTCCCCCGTACGGCGGATCCATCCCTTCGGGGGCAGTAGCGGCGCGTTGGGCACCCTCCCCGCGCGACCCCAAATAGCGTCCAGTAGGGTTTGGTCCGCATAAACATCCAAACCCCTGCCTGCGTCAGGGCCGGCGACCGACCCGAATACGGCCGCGGCCGGCCGCGCGGGCCGAGACTCTCGGGAAGGCGCTACGTGAGTCCCTACGGCTCCGACCGCTCGCCGCGGCGCCCGATGCGGCGGAAGCTGCTGCAGGCGCTGACTGCGGGCGTGGTCCTGGCGACCGCCACTGGTTGCTCGTACAACTGGCAAGACTTCCCCCGCCTCGGAATGCCCTATCCGGTCACGGAGGAGGCGCCTCGCATCCTGTCCCTGTGGCAGGGGTCGTGGGCAGCCGCTCTGGTCACGGGCATCCTGGTCTGGGGCCTGATCATCTGGAGCGTCATCTTCCACCGGCGCAGCCGGACCAAGGTGGAGGTTCCCCCGCAGACCCGGTACAACATGCCCATCGAGGCGCTGTACACCGTGGTCCCGCTCATCATCGTCTCGGTGCTCTTCTACTTCACCGCGCGTGACGAGTCGAAGCTGCTCACCCTCACCCCCAAGCCGGCGCACACGATCAACGTGATCGGCTTCCAGTGGAGCTGGGGCTTCAACTACGTCGAGAACGTCGACGGCGATGCGGCGACCCCGAAGGCGGGCGCGGTTCCGAAGGAACTCGCGAACATCCCGGACCGCTTCACCAAGGAGTTCCCCGCGGGCGCCGAAGGCGTCTACGAGAAGGGCGTTCCCGGCGACCGGAACCCGGAGACCGGCAACCCCGGCCCGACGCTCTGGCTGCCCAAGGGCGAGAAGGTCCGCTTCATCCTGTCGTCGAACGACGTCATCCACTCCTTCTGGGTGGTCCCCTTCCTGTTCAAGCAGGACGTGATCCCGGGCCACACCAACGTCTTCGAGGTCACCCCCTCCCAGGAGGGCGTCTTCGTGGGCAAGTGCGCCGAGCTCTGCGGCGTCGACCACTCCCGGATGCTCTTCAACGTCAAGGTCGTCTCGCCCGAGGCATACCGGGCGCACCTCAAGGAACTGGCCGAGAAGGGGCAGACCGGCTTCCTCCCGGCCGGCATCAAGCAGACTGACCCGGCCCGGAATGCGGAGACGAACAAACTGTGAGCATCCTCAACGAATCTCAGGGTGCCGCCGCCGACTCGTATGAAAACGAGCTGCCGGTGCGGCGCAAGCAGCCGGGCAATGTCGTCGTGAAGTGGATGACCACTACCGACCACAAGACCATCGGCACGATGTACCTGGTCACGTCGTTCGTGTTCTTCCTCATCGGCGGCCTGCTGGCGCTCTTCATGCGCGCCGAGCTGGCTCGTCCGGGCACGCAGATCATGTCGAACGAGCAGTTCAACCAGGCGTTCACCATGCATGGCACGATCATGCTGCTGATGTTCGCCACCCCGCTCTTCGCGGGCTTCGCGAACTGGATCATGCCGCTGCAGATCGGCGCGCCCGACGTGGCGTTCCCGCGGCTGAACATGTTCGCGTACTGGCTGTACCTCTTCGGCTCGACCATCGCGGTGGCCGGCTTCGTCACGCCGAACGGCGCCGCCGACTTCGGCTGGTTCGCCTACTCCCCGCTGTCGGACGCGGTCCGTTCGCCGGGCATCGGCGCCGACATGTGGATCATGGGTCTGGCCTTCTCCGGCTTCGGCACGATCCTCGGCTCGGTCAACTTCATCACCACGATCATCTGCATGCGCGCTCCGGGCATGACGATGTTCCGCATGCCGATCTTCACCTGGAACGTGCTGCTGACCGGTGTCCTGGTCCTGCTCGCCTTCCCGGTGCTGGCCGCCGCGCTCTTCGCGCTGGAGGCCGACCGCAAGTTCGGTGCGCACGTGTTCGATGCATCAAACGGCGGCGCGCTCTTGTGGCAACACCTCTTCTGGTTCTTCGGACACCCAGAGGTGTACATCATCGCGCTACCGTTCTTCGGCATCGTCTCCGAGATCATCCCGGTCTTCTCCCGCAAGCCGATGTTCGGTTACATCGGCCTGATCGCCGCGACGATCGCGATCGCCGGCCTCTCGGTGACGGTGTGGGCCCACCACATGTACGTCACCGGCGGTGTGCTGCTGCCGTTCTTCTCCTTCATGACCTTCCTGATCGCGGTCCCGACCGGTGTGAAGTTCTTCAACTGGATCGGCACCATGTGGAAGGGCTCGCTGTCCTTCGAGACCCCGATGCTCTGGACGATCGGCTTCCTGGTCACCTTCACCTTCGGTGGTCTGACCGGCGTCATCCTGGCCTCGCCCCCGATGGACTTCCACGTCTCCGACTCGTACTTCGTCGTCGCGCACTTCCACTACGTCGTCTTCGGCACCGTGGTGTTCGCGATGTTCGCCGGCTTCCACTTCTGGTGGCCGAAGTTCACGGGCAAGATGCTGGACGAGCGCCTCGGCAAGATCACCTTCTGGACGCTGTTCATCGGCTTCCACGGCACGTTCCTGGTGCAGCACTGGCTCGGTGCCGAGGGCATGCCGCGTCGTTACGCGGACTACCTCGCGGCCGACGGCTTCACCGCGCTGAACACGATCTCGACGATCAGCTCGTTCCTGCTGGGCATGTCGATGCTGCCGTTCATGTACAACGTCTGGAAGACGGCGAAGTACGGCAAGAAGATCGAGGTCGACGACCCGTGGGGCTACGGCCGTTCGCTGGAGTGGGCGACGTCCTGCCCGCCGCCGCGGCACAACTTCCTCACCCTGCCGCGGATCCGTTCCGAATCCCCGGCGTTCGACCTGCACCACCCTGAGATCGCGGCCCTCGACCACCTTGAGGACCACAGCGTCGCCGCCAAGGCCGTCACCGGTGGCAAGGAGGCCGGCAAGTGAAGATCCAGGGCAAGCTGTTCCTCTGGCTCTCCTTCTTCATCCTGATCATGGCCGTCGTGTACGGCGTGTGGTCGAAGGAGCCCGTAGGCACCACCGCGCTCTTCCTGGCCTTCGGCCTGAGCGTCATGATCGGCTACTACCTGGCCTTCACGGCCAAGCGCGTGGACGAGATGGCCCAGGACAACCTGGAGGCCGACGTCGCCGACGAGGCGGGCGAGCTGGGGTTCTTCTCCCCGCACAGCTGGCAGCCGCTCTCGCTGGGCATCGGCGGTGCGCTCGCGTTCATGGGCGTCATCTTCGGCTGGTGGCTCATGTACTTCTCGGCCCCGATCATCGTGATCGGCCTGTGGGGCTGGGTGTACGAGTACTACCGCGGTGAGAACCAGAACCAGTAGGACCGCAACAACACGCGCATGACCAGGGGCCCGGACACCTCCAACGGAGGAGTCCGGGCCCCTCGTTTGCAGTCACCCCGCGCGCCGTAATGGTCATACCTTCATAGCGTTGCTTCCATGAAGCACTCACCGCGTCTTTGGACGGTACTCAGCTGCTCCGCGCTGGTCGCGTCCCTCGGGGCCGGCGCCACCGCTTGCGGACCCGGGGACAACCCGCTGTCAGGCCGCCCGTATGACGCGGGCGACCAGGTCGTCTTCAACCAGCCCGGGAACGGCCGGCCCGTCGACCCGGAGAAACCCCTGGAGATCACCGCCAAGGGGATCGGGGCCCGGATCACCGACGTGACGGCGGTGGACACCCACGGCCGCCGCCTCGCGGGCGAGCTGAGTGCCAAGGGCGACCGCTGGCACAGCACCGTCCCGATGGCCGCCGGCGCCCACTACACGGTCACGGTGAACACCGAGGACGAGCGCGGCGCTCCGGGGCAGCGCAGGCTGGCGTTCGAGACCACTCCGGCCAACAAGGTCCTCAAGGTCGAATTCGGGCCGGACAAGGGCAAGTACGGCGTCGGACAGCCCATCACGGCCGAACTCAGCGAGCCCGTCAAGGACAAGGCCGCCCGCGCGCTCGTGGAACGGGGCCTGGTCGTGGACACGCCGTCCGGCGTCGAGGGCGCCTGGCACTGGGTGGACGACAAGAACCTGCACTTCCGCCCCAAGGAGTACTGGCCCGCCCACTCCACCGTCTCCGTACGGAGCAATCTGGAGGGCATCAAGATCTCCGACGAGCTCCACGGGGCCGGCAGCAAGCCGCTGACGCTGGAGATCGGGGACCGGGTCGAGGTCATCACCGACGCCGCCTCCCACTACCTCACGTTCGAGCGCAACGGAGAAGTGATCAACACCATTCCGGTGACCACCGGAAAACCGGGCTACTCCACCCGCAACGGGGTCAAGGTGGTGCTCGGCAAGCAGTACTTCGTCCAGATGCGCGGCGACACCGTCGGCATCGGCGGCGATGAGTACTACAACCTGCCCGTCTACTACGCCGCCCGTGTCACCTGGAGCGGTGAATACGTCCACGCCGCGCCGTGGTCCGTCGACTCGCAGGGCGTGGAGAACATCAGCCACGGCTGCACCGGCATGAGCACGGGCAACGCCGCCTGGTTCTACGACAACATCTCCGAGGGCGACATCGTCAAGGTGATCAACAGCCTCGGCCACGAGATGGAGCCCTTCGGCAACGGCTTCGGCGACTGGAACCTGAACTGGAAGGAGTGGCGCGCCGGCAGCGCCCTCCTCAAGGGCACCCAGGAAGGCCACAGCCCGGTCGACCAGGCCCGCCTGCGCCCGCAGGTCTGATCCGGGGGTTCGCCGCCGGCGCGCGCGGAACCGTACGGTCCGCCGCGCGCCGGCCCCGGCACGGTCCGGCAGGCGAACCGGGACGCTAGGCGTCCAGCGACAGCCGGGAGCGCAGGAGGCCCGCCAGCGCGTCCGGGAACTCCACCGGGTCGACCGGAAGGGTCACCGCCGCGTCCGCGCGGCTCCAGGTGGCCAGCCAGGCGTCCTGCGGGCGCCCCATCAGCAGCAGTACCGGCGGGCATTGGAAGATCTCGTCCTTGATCTGCCGGCACACGCCCATGCCGCCGGCCGGAACCGCCTCGCCGTCCAGTACGCACACGTCGATCCCGCCCGCGTCCAGTTCGCTCAGGACGGCCGGGAGCGTGGCGCATTCCAGGAACTCGACCGGCGGCAGGTCCGCGGCAGGCCTGCGGCCGGCGGCCAGCCGCACCTGCTCCCGGGTGTTCGCGTCGTCGCTGTAGACCAGAACCCGTGCAGTCGACCGCATTTCGTTCCTCCACGGTGCCGTGAATCACGTTGATGTTGCGCGGGATGCTACTCCGTCCGACCCGGTGTCAACATCGGTTCGAACAGCCTCGCCGATGAACCCGCGGGCGTCGGTCTGATGGGCCGTTCGGGCCTTGCACACGCCTCTGACACTCCGAACGGCACCCCCCGGGGTGAGGGCGGGATAAGCGACCGACATAATGTCGGTCGTGGCGACAGCAACGACAGTAGATACCGGGCACGCGCACCCGACGGTCAACCGGCCGAACCTCGTCAGCGTCGGAACCATCATCTGGTTGAGTTCCGAGCTGATGTTCTTCGCGGCCCTCTTCGCGATGTACTTCACCCTGCGATCCGTGACAGGTGCCGAGTACTGGGCAGAGCAGGCTTCGGCCTTGAATCTGCCCTTCTCGGCGACGAACACGACGATCCTGGTGCTTTCCTCCCTCACCTGCCAGCTCGGCGTATTCGCCGCAGAGCGCGGTGACGTGAAGAAGCTCCGGACGTGGTTCGTGATCACGTTCGTCATGGGTGCGATCTTCATTGGCGGCCAGGTGTTCGAGTACACCGAGCTGGTCAAGCACGAGGGCATGTCTCTCAAGTCAGGCCCGTACGGCTCGGTGTTCTACCTGACCACCGGCTTCCACGGTCTGCACGTGACGGGCGGTCTCATCGCCTTCCTGCTGGTCCTCGGCCGGACGTACGCGGCCAAGAGGTTCACCCACGAACAGGCCACGTCGGCCATCGTCGTGTCCTACTACTGGCACTTCGTCGATGTCGTCTGGATCGGCCTCTTCGCGACGATCTACCTGATCAAGTAGCGAACACGTCACCGGGTCCGACCCGGCACTCCATCCAGAAACACCGACGCAGAAGATCCTGACACCGGGGTAATCCGTGAAAAAGCTCTCCGCACGACGACGCCATCCGCTGGCCGCGGTCGTCGTTCTACTCCTCGCGCTGGCGGCCACTGGGGGGCTGTACGCCGCCTTTGCCCCTGCGGGCAAGGCGCAGGCCGATGAAACCGCCCAGTCCCTCGCCATCGAGGAGGGCAAGAAGCTCTACGCCGTGGGCTGCGCAAGCTGCCACGGTACCGGCGGTCAGGGTTCCACTGACGGCCCCAGCCTGGTCGGCGTCGGCTCCGCGGCCGTCGACTTCCAGGTGAGCACGGGCCGTATGCCCGCTCAGCAGCCCGGCGCCCAGGTGCCGAAGAAGCCGGTCGTCTACTCCCAGGCGCAGATCGACCAGCTGGCCGCGTACATCGGCTCCCTCGGTGCCGGCCCGATCGCGCCGACCGAGAAGCAGTACGACCCGGCGGGCGCCGACATCGCCAGGGGTGGTGAGCTCTTCCGCAACAACTGCGCGCAGTGCCACAACTTCACCGGCGAAGGCGGCGCGCTGACGAACGGCAAGTACGCCCCCAACCTTGAGGGCGTCGAGCCGAAGCACATCTACGAGGCCATGCTCACCGGCCCGCAGAACATGCCCTCCTTCCCGGACAGCACCATGCCGACGAAGGAGAAGAAGGACATCATCGCGTACATCCAGCACGTGAACGGCGAGAAGTCGGTCAGCCCTGGCGGCCTGAAGCTCGGTGGCCTCGGCCCCGTCTCCGAAGGTCTGTTCGGCTGGATCTTCGGCCTGGGTGCGCTGATCGCTGTCGCCGTCTGGGTCGCGGCCCACACCGCTAAGGCCAAGAAGTCATGAGTAGCCAAGACATTCCCGAAGAGAAGCACCTGCCGAGCGAGCAGGGCGACGCGCACCACGGTGGCGTAACCGTCGCGGACAACCCGTTCGCAGACCCGGGCCTGCCGGTCCACAAGCCCCGTATCCAGGACATCGACGAGCAGGCCGCGAAGCGCTCCGAGCGCACCGTGGCGATGCTGTTCACGCTGTCGATGCTGGCCACGATCGGCTTCATCGTCTCGTACGTGGCCATCCCGGTCGACAAGATCGTCTACATCTTCCCGATCGGGAAGGTGAGCGCGCTCAACTTCGCCCTGGGTCTGACCCTGGGCACGGCGCTCTTCTGCATCGGCGCGGGCGCGGTCCACTGGGCCCGCACCCTGATGTCCGACGTCGAGGTCGCCGACGAGCGCCACGCGATCGCGGCGCCGGAAGAGGTCAAGGCCAAGGTCAAGCAGGACTTCGCCGACGGTGCGAACGAGTCCGGCATCGCCCGCCGCCCGCTGATCCGCAACACCATGCTCGGCGCGCTGGCCATGCTGCCGCTGTCCGCCGTCATGATCCTGCGCGACCTGGGCCCGCTGCCCGAGGAGAAGCTGCGCAAGACCCTGTGGGCCAAGGGCAAGCTGCTCATCAACCAGAACACGATGGAGCCGCTGCGTCCCGAGGACGTCCAGGTCGGTTCGCTGACCTTCGCCATGCCCGAGGGCCTGGAGGAGGAGCAGCACGACTTCCAGACGCAGATCGCCAAGGCCGCCCTGATGATCGTCCGGATCAAGCCGGAGGACATCAAGGACAAGCAGGAACTCGAGTGGTCCCACGAGGGCATCGTGGCCTACTCGAAGATCTGCACCCACGTCGGCTGCCCGATCAGCCTGTACGAGCAGCAGACGCACCACGTGCTCTGCCCGTGCCACCAGTCCACCTTCGACCTCTCCGACGGCGCCCGTGTCATCTTCGGCCCGGCCGGTCACGCACTTCCGCAGCTGCGGATCGGCGTGAATGGTGAAGGCTTCCTCGAAGCGCTCGGCGACTTCGAAGAGCCCGTCGGTCCTGCATTCTGGGAGCGCGGATGAGCACTGCCACCGATTCGAAGCGCAAAGCGCCCGCCGGCGAGCGCGTAGCCGACTGGGCCGACGGCCGCCTGGGCATCTACAGCCTGGCCAAGGCCAACATGCGCAAGATCTTCCCGGACCACTGGTCCTTCATGCTGGGTGAGATCTGCCTCTACAGCTTCATCATCATCATCCTCACGGGTGTGTACCTGACGCTGTTCTTCCACCCGAGCATGAACGAGGTCGTGTACCACGGCTCGTACGTGCCGATGCAGGGCGTCCAGATGTCCGAGGCCTTCGCCTCGACGCTGGACATCAGCTTCGACGTCCGCGGCGGTCTGCTCATCCGGCAGATCCACCACTGGGCGGCCCTGATCTTCGTCGCGGGCATGGTCGTGCACATGATGCGCGTCTTCTTCACCGGCGCGTTCCGCAAGCCGCGCGAGGTCAACTGGATCTTCGGCTTCCTGCTGCTGGTCCTCGGCATGTTCACCGGCTTCACCGGTTACTCCCTGCCGGACGACCTGCTCTCGGGCACCGGTGTCCGGTTCATGGAGGGCGCGATCCTGTCCATGCCGGTCATCGGCACGTACCTGTCGTTCTTCCTCTTCGGCGGCGAGTTCCCCGGCGGCGACTTCGTCTCGCGGTTCTACTCGATCCACATCCTGCTGCTGCCCGGCATCATGATGGGCCTGCTGGTGGCCCACCTGATCCTGGTCTTCTACCACAAGCACACCCAGTTCGCGGGTCCCGGCAAGACGAACAACAACGTCGTCGGCATGCCGCTGCTGCCGGTCTACATGGCCAAGGCCGGAGGCTTCTTCTTCCTGGTCTTCGGTGTCATCGCGGCCATCGCGGCGATCGCCTCGATCAACCCGATCTGGGCGATCGGCCCGTACCGCCCGGACCACGTGTCCACCGGTGCGCAGCCCGACTGGTACATGGGTATGCCGGAAGGCCTGATCCGTGCCATGCCCGGCTGGGAGATCAACCTGTGGGGCCACACCCTCGTCCTGGGTGTGTTCATCCCCCTGATGCTCTTCCCGCTGGTGCTGGGTTCGATCGCCGTCTGGCCGTTCATCGAGTCCTGGGTCACCGGGGACAAGCGCGAGCACCACATCCTGGACCGCCCGCGCAACGTCCCGACCCGTACGGCCTTCGGTGTCGCCTGGATCGCGGAGTACATCGTGCTCCTGATCGGCGGTGGAAACGACATGTTCGCGCAGTACTTCCACCTCTCGATCAACAACATCACGTGGTTCGTCCGGATCGGCTTCTTCGTCGTCCCGGTCCTCGCGTTCATCGTCGCCAAGCGCATCTGCCTCGGCCTGCAGCGCCGGGACCACGACAAGGTGCTGCACGGTCGCGAGACCGGCATCATCAAGCGTCTGCCGCACGGTGAATTCGTCGAGGTCCACGAGCCGCTCTCGCAGGGCCAGCTGCACAAGCTCACCGCGCACGAGCAGTACAAGCCGATCGAGATCGGCCCGACGGTCGACGAGAACGGTGTCGAGCGCAAGGTCGGCAGCATGGAGAAGCTCCGCGCGAAGCTCAGCAAGGGCTTCTACGCCGAGAACAACCAGATTCCGAAGCCCACGGTGGAGGAGTACAAGGAGATCCAGAGCGGCCACGGCCACCACTGATCCCGCTTGAGGGGCTGATTTCGGTCAGTCCTGGTGTCGCCACGGCGAGAGCCCCGTCCAGGGTCTGGACGGGGCTCTTTGCCGTCCGCCCCGGCTGGATAGGGTGGAGTCCTCAGTGCTTGCCGACGGATCCAGGAGCAGACCATGAGCGGTCAGAGTCCGGCTGACGCCGGTGGGGTGCCGGCCCTCCCCCAGACTCCGTCCGGGGTTACCCCCACTTGGCCGGGCGTTCTCGACACCCTGCTGACCGGCCAGGACCTGCGCGCCGACGAGACCGGCTGGGCCATGGACCGGATCATGCGCGGGGAGGCCACCGACGCCCAGATCGCCGGCTTCCTGGTGGCGCTGCGGGCCAAGGGGGAGACGGTGGCGGAGATCAACGGCATCGTCCGCGCCATGTACGGCCACGCCAACCTCATCGAGGTCCCGGGGCGGACGGTGGACATCGTCGGCACCGGCGGCGACGGGGCCAAAACGGTGAACATCTCGACGATGTCGTCGATCGTGGTGGCCGGTACGGGCGCCAAGGTGGTCAAGCACGGCAACCGGGCCGCGTCCTCCGCCAGCGGCTCCTCGGACGTGCTGGAGAAGCTCGGCGTCAACCTGGACCTCACCCCGGCACGGGTGGTCGAGGTCGCGGAGCAGGCCGGCATCACCTTCTGCTTCGCCGTGAAGTTCCACCCGGCGCTGCGGCACGTGGCGGCGGCCCGCAGGGAGCTGGGCATCCGCACGGCCTTCAACTTCATCGGCCCGCTGACCAACCCGGCCCGGGTCCGGTCCCAGGCGACCGGTGTCGCCGACCCGCGGGTGGCCCCCATCGTGGCGGGCGTGCTGGCGGAACGCGGCTCCTCGGCGCTGGTGTTCCGCGGCGACGACGGCCTGGACGAGCTGACGACCACCGCCACCTCCCGGGTGTGGTGGGTCCGCGACGGCCGGGTGGACGAGCAGCCGTTCGACCCGCGTGACGTGGGCATCCCGCTGGTCGACGTCTCGGAGCTGCGCGGCGCGGACGCCTCGTACAACGCGGACGTCGCCCGCCGCCTGCTGGCCGGCGAGACCGGCCCGGTCCGCGACGCGGTCCTGCTGAACTCGGCGGCGGCCCTGGTGGCCCTGGACCCGGGCACCGGGTCCCTGGAGGACCAGATCCGCGCGGCCATCGCCCGGGCGGCCGAGGCCATCGACTCGGGCGCTGCCCGGGCGGCCCTGGAGCGCTGGGTGGCGGCCAGCAACGCGTAACGAGCGAGAACGGCGTGAAAGAGGTGGCCCCGGTCCAGTATGCGGACCGGGGTCTTGCGCGTGCGGGATCTTGTGGCAGGATGCTGGCCAGGTCACGAGTGACAGCGTTTTGGCCCCGGCTTGCTGTCCGGCAACCCTCCTTCCGTGGCGGGGTGCCCCGGGTGATGACCGGGCCGTAGGCACACATGCCCACGGCAAGCGCGGATCCCTCGACACCAGGGGTCCTGGTCTCTCGAGGAGCTTTCCGTGAGCAAGCGAATGCGATAGGGCGACTCCGCCCCTTCTTCACCCTCCGTGCGGCCTCCATGGGCTGCGCGTCGAGGCAACTCCCGTACCGCCGGCACAGGTGCATCCGCGCACCCGTGCACCCGCGTGCGGGCCGTCCGAAGCCATTCAGCCTGTCCTGCCGGGAGAATCCGCCATGTCCACGTACCCGAACGCCGTCGCCCCCGCCGCCGTGACCGCCCCCGCCGGCCCCGCCTGTGCCGAGCCGCTGCCGGTCCTCGGCCGGGACGTCACCGTTCCGCTCGTCACCGGCGGCGAGGTCACCTACGCGGCCCTCGACTACGCGGCCAGCGCCCCGGCGCTCCAGCGGGTCTGGGACGACGTCGCCGCATACGCCCCGTACTACGGCAGCGTGCACCGCGGCGCCGGGTACCTCTCGCAACTGTCCACCGACCTGTTCGAGCAGAGCCGGGCCACCGTCGCCGGGTTCCTCGGCTGCCGCCCCGCCGACCAGGTCGTCTTCACCCGGTCCACCACCGACTCGCTGAACCTGCTCGCCGCCGTGCTCCCGGCCGGCTGCCAGGTCTTCGTCTTCGAGACGGAGCACCACGCCTCGCTGCTGCCGTGGGGCGACGCGCAGGTCACGTACCTCAACGCCCCGCGGACCCCGGCCCAGGCCGTCGAGACCCTGGAGCGGGCACTGGCCGGCCGCACTGTAACGATCGGAGGGGGCCACGGCCCGGCCCTGGTCTGCGTCACCGGCGCGTCCAACGTCACCGGTGAGCTGTGGCCGGTGAAGGAGCTCGCCGCCGCCGCGCACGCCCACGGCGCGCGGATCGTGCTGGACGCCGCCCAGCTGGCCCCGCACCACCCCGTCTCCGTGCAGGAGCTGGACGTGGACTGGGTGGCGTTCTCCGGGCACAAGCTGTACGCGCCGTTCGGCTCGGGCGTGCTGGCCGGCCGCGCGGACTGGCTCCAGGAGGCGGAGCCGTACCTGGCCGGCGGCGGCGCCTCGCGGAAGGTCGCCCGCCGCGAGGACGGCGGCGTCGACGTCGAGTGGCACACCACGGCAGCCCGCCACGAGGCCGGCTCCCCGAACGTCATCGGCGTGTACTCGATCGCCTCCGCCTGCCGAGCGCTGGACGAGGCCGGCTTCGAGAACCTCGTCGCCCGCGAGCGGCACCTCATCGCGAAGGTCCGCGAGGGCCTGGCGCAGGTCCCGCAGGTCCGCGTCCTGTCCCTGTTCGGGGACGACGCCCCGAGGGTCGGCGTCATCTCGTTCGTGGTGGACGGCTGGAACAGTTCGCACTTCGCGTCCGCGCTGTCGGCCGAGTACGGGATCGGCGTGCGCGACGGCCTGTTCTGCGCCCACCCGCTGGTCCGCACCCTGCTCGGCAGCGAGCCGCAGGCCCAGGGCGAATGCGGGGCCCCGGAGGCGGCGCCGGGGGAGCGCTCGCTGAACGCGATCCGCGTCAGCTTCGGGGCCGGTACCCCCGACGAGCACGTCGACCGCTTCGTCCGGGCGGTGAAGGAACTCGTCACGGACGGAGCGAAGTGGCAGTACCGCACGGAGGAGGGCCGCTGCGTTCCGGCGGTCTAGCCCCGGGGGCTCCGCCCCCGGACCCCCGCGCCTCAAACGCCGGCGAGGCTGGAATTCAGGCTCGCCGGCGTTTGAGGCGCGGGCGCGGTGGCGCCGTGTTTGCAGCCGCGCCCGGCGCTTGAGGGCGGGAACGGTGGAAGGGCGGGTAGGGGGCAGCCCCGCGCAGCGGCGTACCCGGCAGGGCTACGCGTCGAGGCCGATGGCGAAGGCGGCTTCCAGGTCGTGCTGGGAGTAGGTGCGGAACGCGACGTGCGTGTCCGTCGCCTCCACGCCCGGGATCTTGCTGATGCGGCCCGGGATGATGTCCGCCAGGTTCTCGTGGCGGGGCACGCGCACCAGGGCGATCAGGTCGTAGGTCCCCGTCACGGAGTAGACCTCGCTGACGTTGTCCAGCGCGGCGATGGACTCGGCGATCTCGGGGATGCGGTCCACGCTGGTCTTGATGAGCACGATCGCGGTGATCACGGTTGGCTGTCTCCCTCGGTGGCCGTCGCTGGTCGCCTCACTCTAGTCCCACGCCGATAGCGCACCCACGCGTAGCCGAAGCCCAGAGAGAAGCCCACCACGTGGGCCAGGTAGGCCACCCCCGGGCCGCTGCCCGCGCGGTGCGCCGCCAGCCACTGGAGCGCGAACCAGAACAGCAGCACGATCCACGCCGGGAAGCGCAGCGGCAGGAAGAACAGGAACGGGAACAGGCTCGTCACCCGCGCCCGGGGGAACAGGCACAGGAAGGCCCCCAGGACCGCCGAGATCGCACCGGACGCGCCGACCAGGGTCTGGTCCGAGGAGGCGTTGGCCGCCGCGTACACCGCCAGGGCGAGGTAACCGGTACAGACGTAGAACGTCAGGAACTCCGGCCGGCCCATGCGCTCCTGCACCATCACGCCGAAGACGTGGAGGAAGAGCATGTTGCCGAGCAGGTGCAGCCAGCTCCCGTGCACGAACAGGGCGGTGAGCGGGGTCAGCAGCGCCCGCGCGGAGCCGGAGAAGAGCTCGTCCGGGACCACGCCCCAGCGCCGGAAGTAAGCGGTCCCCGCCTCCAGCAGCCGCTCGCCCGTCCCGTAGGCGGGATCCAGCCCCGAGGCCGGGCCCAACAGGAACACCACGCAGCAGCCGGCGATCAGCGCATGGACGACCACCGGGCCCCGGGCGGCCTCCCGGACGGCCCGCCACCTTACGATCATGCGATCGAGCATGACCCAAGAGGGCCCACCCGGGGTACCGGCAGGCCGTAGGGTTACGTTCTGTGGCCCGCCGATTGACGCAGACGGCGGCTTTAATTGAAACAGCTACGAAGGAGAGAGCGGCCTGATGACGGTTCCCCTGCCGACCGACACCACCCGGTGGCGCTGCACGCTGTGCGGCAACCTCACGCGTTTCGACGTCACTCGTTCGTCGAAGGTCGTGGAGTACGTCCACCTGGATCTTGCCGGGGAGCCCAAGGTCGAGGAGCGCGAGGTGGTCAGTGAGACCATCGAGTCGGTCCGCTGCCGCTGGTGCAACGCGGTGGACCAGATCGAGCTCGTGGACAGGCCGGGCGCGGACTCCTGACGGAGCCGGGCCCACAGGTAGATCACGGTAGGGGTGACGGATTGTGGAGCCAGCAAGCGGCGCTGAGCCGGCCGGTGCGGCCGGCGACGCCGCCGAGGTGCTCGACCGCCCGCTGCCGGAAGGCGTGCGGCGCCGGGTCGTCGCGCTCGTCTCGGAGGCCTTCGGCGCACTGACGATCGCGGACCTCCCGGCGCAGCTGCGCCAGTACGCCCGGTTCACCCCGACCCGGCGCGCCAAGTTCGCGGGCAACGCCATGGCCGCGGCCGTGGAGACGGACGCCGTCTTCCGGGGCCGCGTCGCCGAGAAGCTGCGCGAGGCGCAGGCCGACCTGGCCGGTGCGCTGGAGGCCGGCGCCCCGCCCGCCGCCGCGGACCCGCTGGACGTGGCGGCCGCCGCGTACGTGCTGCGGCCGGTCGGCTGGGTGAAGCTGGTGGCCGCCGCCGGCGAGGAGGCGCAGCGCGCCGACGCCGAGCGGGTCGGCGAGGAGACCCGGCGTGAACTGGACCGGCTCCGCGAGGAACTGGCGCACGCACGGGACCTGCAGCGCCTCGGCGGCGAGCAGGTGCGGGCCGAGCTGGAGTCGGCGCGCAAGGAAGCGGAATCGCTTCAGCGCAAGCTGCGCAGCGCCCAGAGCGATGTGAAGCGCGGCGAGGCGGCCCTGCGCAAGGTCGCGGCCGAGATCGACGGGATCCGGGGCGAGGCGGCCGCGCAGGTGGCCGCCGCCGAGAGCGAGACGCGGCGGCTCAAGTCCCGTCTCGCGGAGGTCGAGGCGGCGCTGGAGACCTCCCGCCGGGCCACCCGCGAGGGCCGCAGCATCGAGGACATGCGGCTGCGGCTGTTGCTGGACACCGTGCTGGACGCGGCCCAGGGGCTGCGTCGCGAGCTGGCGCTGCCGCCGTTGTCGACGCGGCCGGCGGACACCGTGGACGCGGTGGAGCCGGGCCGGATGACCCCGAAGGACATCGCGGCGCGGGCTCTGTCGGAGACCGATCCGGCGCTGCTGGACCAGTTGTTGGCGCTGCCTCAGGCCCATCTGGTGGTCGACGGCTACAACGTGACCAAGACCGGCTATCCGACGATGCCGCTGGAGAAGCAGCGGCTCCGGCTGCTCGGCGGCCTGTCGATGCTCGCCGCGCAGACCGGCGCGGAGATGACCTGTGTCTTCGACGGTGCGGAACTGGCGGCACCGGTGCTGCTCGCGCCGCCGCGCGGGGTGCGGGTGCTGTTCTCCAAGCCCGGTGTGACGGCGGACGAGCTGATCCGGCAGCTGGTGCGTGCGGAACCGCCCGGCCGGCCGGTGGTCGTGGTCTCCGCGGACCGCGAGGTGGCCGACGGGGTGGCGAAGGCCGGTGCCCGGCCGGTGGCGTCCGCCTTGTTGCTGAAGCGGCTTTCGCGTGTTTCGTAACCCCTAAGCGGAATGCCCGATTTCGCATGGCCGGCAGGGAACGCACCGTCAAGTGCCCTGCACGGAGCGTGGGCTGCAGGTAAAGAACCCGGTCGGCAACCGATTTTTTTGCCGCGAGGATTTGAACTGATCACAGCGAGGTCACTAGGGTCGGCTCAAACCTTCGTGCGGTAGATCACTCATTCGGAGTGGCGGCGGAGGTGTCGCCGAGTTGCGTTCCTTCGGCGGCTCCAGGAAGAAGGAGCTCGCCTTCGTGGCGTCCCACCGTCGACCCAAGCAGCCGACCCGCGCTCGTGTGACCGTGCTCACCGCCACGGCCGCCGCGGCCGTGGCCCTCTCCGCGCACGGCGCCTCCGCCGCCCCGGCCCAGCCGAACAAGGACGAGGTCAAGGCCAAGGTCGACGCGCTCTACGAAGAGGCGGAGCAGGCCACCGAGAAGTTCAACGGGGCCAAGGAGCGCCAGGAGAAGCTCGAGAAGGAGATAGGCCAGCTCCAGGACCAGGTCGCCCGCGGCCAGGACGAGCTCAACCAGCTGCGCACCACGCTGGGTTCGATGGCCAGCGCCCAGTACCGCACCGGCGGCATGGACCAGTCCGTCGCCCTCTTCCTCTCCGGCGACCCCGAGACCTACCTCGACAAGGCCTCCACCCTGGAGCAGTTGAGCGACAAGCAGGTCGAGGCCGTACAGAAGATCCAGGCCAAGCAGCGCGCGCTCGCGCAGCAGCGCCAGGAGGCCTCCGGCAAGCTTGCGGACCTCGACGCCACCCGCAAGGAGCTCGGCGAGAAGAAGAAGGACTCGCAGGACAAGCTCGCCGAGGCCCAGGCCCTCCTCAACACCCTGACCGCGCAGGAACGCGCGGCGATCAAGGACGAGGACACCCGCGCCAGCCGCGGCGCCACCGACCGCGCCGACCTCGGCAGCGTCAAGGCCTCGGGCCGCGCCGGCGCCGCCCTGGAGGCCGCCAAGACCAAGCTGGGCATGGCGTACGTCTCCGGTGCCACCGGCCCGAGCGCGTTCGACTGCTCGGGGCTGACCCAGTGGGCCTACAAGCAGGCCGGCGTCAGCATCTCGCGTACCACCTTCACCCAGGTCAACGACGGCACGCGCATCGGCCAGAGCCAGCTCCAGCCGGGCGACCTGGTGTTCTTCTACTCGGACCTGCACCACGTCGGCCTGTATGCGGGCAACGGCATGGTCCTGCACGCATCGAACCCGCGCGGCGGCGTCAAGTACGAGGCCATGGGCAACATGCCGTTCCAGTTCGGCGTCCGCGTCTGACGCTCCGCCGGACACCCCGGGAGACTCCCCCCCCGGGGAGCCGCCCTGGGGGACCCGCCGTACACCGCCCATCCGGGCGAATTTCCGCGGCCCCGCTGTGACCGCACGCCCCGCCGATGACCTGCGTCTGAGGCGGGGCGTTGCCGTGTGTGCCCTCCGGCGGCCGTTGGCCGGTGTGTGGCCGCGCGGTTACTGTCTGCCAGCGCGGAGCCCGGCACACGGCCGTCCACGGAGGGCGGACCCGGTCCCGCGCAGCGGAAGGGAGCGGTTCCCCGTGGCGTCCCATCGCCGGCCCGGGCTCGGCAGCCTCGACCGGAACACCAAGGTCACCGTGCTCACCGCCGCCGTGGCCGCCGCCGCGGCAGCCATGGCGGGCACGTCCGCGAGCGCGGCCCCGGCCCTGCCGCAGGAGCCCCCGGCCGGCGCCCGCATCCAGGTCGACCGGCTCTTCGAAGAGGCCGAACAGGCCACCGAGCGCTACAACCGGGCGGGCGAGCGGGCCGACAGGCTCCGCACCGAGGTCGACCGGGCCCAGGACGCACTGGCCCGCGGCCAGGACCGCATCAACACCATGCGCGGCGTCCTCGGCACCTTCGCCGGAGCCCAGTACCGCTCCGGCGGCATCGACCCCGCCGTCGAGCTGATGCTCTCCGGCGACCCGGACGAATACCTCGACAAGGCCTCCCGGCTGGACCGGCTGACCGACCGGCAGACCCGGCAGCTCGACGAACTGCGCAAGGAGCAGCGCCGGCTGGGCCAGCAGCGGCACGAGGCCTCGCAGAAGCTCGCCGAACTCGACGCCGTACGGGCCGACGTGGCCCGCCAGAAGCGCGTCGTCACGGCCAAGCTCGCCGAGGCCCGCCGGCTCCTGAACGCCATGCCCGCGCAGGAGCGGGCCGACTTCGAACGTGCCTCGCGCTCCGGCGGCCGCCTTGACGGGCTGCCCGACCCGAACGGGCCCGTCCCCTCCTCGGGCCGCGCCGCGACCGCCGTGACGGCCGCCCGCGCCGCGGTCGGCCGCCCGTACATCTGGGGCTCCGCCGGGCCCTCCGGCTTCGACTGCTCCGGGCTGATGGTGTGGTCGTACCGGCAGGCGGGCGTCTCCCTCCCGCGCACCTCGCAGGCGCAGCGGTACGCGGGCCGCCGGGTCCCGCTCTCGCAGGCGCAGCCGGGCGACCTGGTCACGTACCGCTCGGACGCCAGCCACGTCGGCATGTACGTCGGCAACGGCCAGGTGGTGCACGCCCCCTACCCCGGCGCGCGGGTGCGCTACGACCCCGTCGGGATGATGCCGGTGTCCTCCGTGACCCGCCCCTGACGGAGCCCGTGCGTACGATCGTCGGATGTCCCCGGTCCGTCGGCTCCTCGTACGCGCACTGCCGCTCCTGCTGAGCACGCTCCTCGCCGGGTGCGGGGCGCCCGCCGGGCCCGACACCGCCGGGCGGGACGTCCGGGAGGCCGTCGCCGCCTGGTCGCGCACCCCGCCCGCGCAGCTCGCCGGGATCCCGCTGGAGGGCTGGGCGTACGAGGTCTCCGCGGTCCGCCGCGACGGCGCGCAGGCCACCGCCCGCGCGGAACTGCACTACCGCCTCGCCGGCTACGACGCGGCCCCGGCCGGGTCGGCGCGCGAGGTGCGGCTGAGCCTGGACGGCGGCCGCTGGCGGGTCACCGGGGACCGGGCCGCGCCGGGCGCGCCGCCCCAGCTGTGGGACCAGGGCCCGGTGGAGGTGGTCCGGGGCGACCACGCGCTGGTCCTGGGCAGCGGCCAGAGCGCCGGGACGCTGTCCGGGATCGCCGCGGAGGCCGACCGGGCGGTGCCCGCGGCGAGCGCCGCCTGGCCGGGGCCGTGGGCGGGCCGGGTGGTGGTGCTGGTGCCCGGCTCCCTGGAGCGGATGGCGGAGCTGCTGGGCCGGCCGGCCGCCGAGTACCGGGGCATGGGGGCCGTCACTACCGGCCGGGTGGGAGCCGCGGCGGCCCCCGCGGACCGGGTCGTGGTCAACCCGGAGGGGTGGGCGGAGCTGAGCCGGGCGGGCCGCGGCGTCGTCCTGACCCACGAGGTCACCCACGTGGCCACCCGCGCCGCGACCTCCGCCCGGACGCCGCTGTGGCTCTCGGAGGGCTTCGCGGACTGGGCGGCGTACCGCGGCGGCGCCACCGCGGTGGAGCAGGCCGCGCCGGCGCTGGGCCGGGCCGTGCGCCGCGGCGAGCTCCCGGGCGCACTGCCCGCCGACGGGGCGTTCGCCTTCGGCGGCGATCCGGAGGCACTGGCCCGCGCATACGAGGGCGCGTGGCTGGCCTGCCGGCTCATCGCGGACAGGTGGGGGGAAGCGGCACTGGTCCGGCTGTACGGGCTGGCGGGCGGCAAGCCGCTGCCGGTGGCGCTGCAGGAGGCGACCGGAACCGATCCGGCCGGCCTGACGGCGGCCTGGCAGGCGAGCCTGCGCAAGGACCTGGCCACCCCCTAGCGCGACCGCCCCGCGCCGACCGCCCCTGGCGCCGACCGCCCTCTGGCGGGGCCGCCCCTGGCGCTGGCCGCCCTCTGGTGTCGGCTGTCCTCTCCTGTGGGCCGCCCTCTGGTGGGGCCGCCCCTGGACCGACTGCCCCGCGTCGACTGCCCTGGCGCTGACCGCCCCGCGCCGACCGTCCTGGCGTCGGCTGCCCCGCGCCGGCTGCAGCCCGCGTCGGACGTTCTCTGGCGTGGGTCGCCGGGGACCGGGCGTGCTCTGGTACCGGCCGTATCCCGGTCTCGGGCCGCCCGCGGCCGGGGCGGGACCGCGCGGGGCCGTCGCGGCCGTCCGGTACTTTGGCTGGCGATGCACAAGACGCTGATCGTGACCAATGACTTCCCGCCGCGCCCGGGCGGCATCCAGGCCTTCCTGCACAACATGGCGCTGCGGCTGGATCCCGACCGGATCGTCGTCTACGCCTCCACCTGGAAGCACGGCGAGGAGGGCCGCGAAGCCACCGCGGCCTTCGACGCCGAGCAGCCGTTCCAGGTGGTGCGCGACCGTACGACGATGCTGCTGCCGACCCCGCGGGTGACCCGGCGGGCGGTCGGGCTGCTGCGCGAACACGGCTGCGAGTCGGTGTGGTTCGGGGCGGCGGCCCCGCTCGGGCTGATGGGCCCGGCGCTGCGCCAGGCCGGCGCGAAGCGGATCGTGGCGACCACCCACGGGCACGAGGCGGGCTGGGCCCAGCTGCCGGCCGCGCGGCAGCTGCTGCGCCGGATCGGCGAGGGCACGGACACGCTGACGTACCTGGGCGAGTACACGCGCTCGCGGATCGGCTCTGCGCTGACGGACCGGGCGGCGGCGCGGATGGTGCAGCTCCCCCCGGGGGTGGACGAGAAGACCTTCCACCCCGGGTCGGGCGGCGACGAGGTCCGGGCCCGGCTGGGGCTGTCGGACCGGCCGGTGGTGGTCTGCGTCTCGCGGCTGGTCCCCCGCAAGGGACAGGACACGCTGATCGAGGCGATGCCGCGGATCCTGGCCGCGGTGCCGGACGCCGTGCTGCTGGTCGTCGGCGGGGGCCCGTACGAGGCGGACCTGCGGGCGCTGGCCGCGTCCGCCGGCGTCGCGGAATCGGTGGTGTTCACGGGAGCGGTCCCGTGGGCCGAGCTGCCCGCCCACTACGGCGCCGGGGACGTCTTCGCGATGCCGTGCCGGACCCGGCGCGGCGGGCTGGACGTGGAGGGCCTCGGCATCGTCTACCTGGAGGCCTCGGCGACGGGCCTGCCGGTGGTCGCGGGCGACTCGGGCGGGGCGCCGGACGCGGTCCTGGAGGGCGAGACGGGCTGGGTGGTCCGCGGTGGCGCCCCCGAGGATGCGGCGGACCGTGTGATCGCACTGCTCCAGGACCCGGAACTGCGCCGCCGCATGGGCGAGCGGGGCCGCGCCTGGGTCGAGGAGAAGTGGCGCTGGGACCTGCTGGCCGACCGCCTGCGCGAGCTGCTCTGAACGGTCCGCGGAGCAGAGCCGCGGAGCAGCCCCGCGGCGCGGCCCCGGCACGGCTGCGCGGCGTGAACCCGACCGCCCTGATGCACACCACCCACGCCGCCGTGCCGTACCCGGCGAGCGCCGCCGGGGACGGGCCCGCCAGGTCTCCGGCATCGTCAACGTGGCCTCCGTGGCGGGTCGGCTCGCCTTCGCGGGCAGTGCCGCGTGCTGCGCCACCAAGTTCGGCGTGGTCGCGTTCAGCGAGGCGCTGCGCCAGGAGCCGGCGCGGCAGCACGTACGGGTCTCCCCGGTCGGACCCGGCAGTGTGGACACCGAGCTGCGCGAGCACAACGCCGGGGCCGGGGCCGGTGACCATCCGCCACACCTGACTGTTCCTTGGAAGTCTGTCAATACCGGCTCTGGGTGGACGGCTGGATTCCGCCCATGATGCGGCCATGACATCTCAGCTGACGCGCCGTCACTTCCTGGGCATCGGCGCCCTCCAGACCGCCGCGGCCCTCGGCTTCACCCGCATCGGGCTCCAGTCGGCGGCGGCCGCCGAACCCCCCGCCGCGCAGTACGCCCCCGCCATCGTCGTGGGCTCCGGTTACGGCTCGGCCGTCGCCGCCCTCCGGCTCGGGCAGGCCGGCGTACGGACCGTCGTCCTCGAAATGGGCCGGCTGTGGAACACCCCCGGTCCGGACGGCAAGGTCTTCCCCTCCACCTCGGCGCCCGACCAGCGCTCCATGTGGTTCCGCACCCGCACCGAGGCCCCGCTCGCCCAGTTCCTCTGGCTCGACGTCGTCAACCGGGACATCAGCCCCTACCCCGGCGTCCTCGACCGCGTGAACTACGGCGACATGTCCGTGTACGTGGGACGCGGCGTCGGCGGCGGATCCCTCGTCAACGGCGGCATGGCGCCGACCCCGCGCCGGTCCTACTTCTCGGAGGTGCTGCCCAGGGTCGACGCCGACGAGATGTACGGCACGTACTACCCGCGGGCCCGCGCCATGCTCGGGGTGGGCGACATCGACCCGGCCTGGTTCGAGTCGACGGAGTGGTACCGCTTCGCCCGGATCTCCCGCAAGCACGCCCAGAACACCGGCCTGAAGACGACCTTCGTGCCCAACGTGTACGACTTCTCGTACATGCAGCGCGAGGCCGCCGGAACCGCCACCCGCTCCGCTCTCGCCGGCGAGGTCATCTACGGCAACAACCACGGCAAGAAGAGCGTCGACAAGACCTACCTCGCGGCCGCGATCGGCACGGGCAACGTCACCATCGAGACCATGCAGCGCGTCGTCGGCGTACGCCCGGACCCGGCCGGCGGCTACGTGCTCACGGTGCAGACGAGCGACGTGACGGGGAAGGTCACCCAGGTCAGGGAGCTCGGCTGCAAACAGCTCTTCCTCGGCGCCGGCAGCCTCGGCACCACCGAGATCCTGCTCCGCGCCCGCGAGCGGGGCACCCTGCCCGCGCTCAGCGAGAAGGTCGGGCTCGGCTGGGGCCACAACGGCAACGTGATGACCGCCCGTGCCAACCACCTGTGGGACACGGTCGGCTGCAACCAGGCCACCATGCCCGCCCTCGGCATCGACGACTGGGACAACACCGCCAACCCGGTGTTCGCCGAGATCGCCCCGCTGCCGATGGGCTTCGAGCACTGGATCTCGATGTACCTGGCCATCACCAGGAATCCGGAGCGCGGGTACTTCACGTACGACGCCGCGAGCGACTCGGCCCGGCTCAACTGGCGGCGGGACCAGAACACCCCGTCCGTCCAGGCCGCCAAGAACCTCTTCGACCGGATCAACCGCGCCAACTTCACGATCTACCGGTACGACCTGTTCGGCGACAACAAGAACTTCGCCGACAACTTCACGTACCACCCGCTCGGCGGCTGTGTCCTGGGCGACGCGACCGACGACCACGGCCGCGCCAAGGGCTACCAGGGGCTGTACGTCGTCGACGGCTCCCTGATCCCGGGCTCGCTCGGGGTGAACCCGTTCGTCACCATCACCGCGCTCGCCGAGCGGAACATGGCGCGGATCCTCGCCGAGGACCCGCGCTAGGCCGTAGTCCGGCCTCAGCCCCGGTAAAGAGCCTCGATCTCGTCCGCGAAGTCCTTCGCCACCACGTTGCGCTTCAGCTTCAGCGACGGCGTGATGTGACCCGACTCCTCCGTGAACTGGGAGGGCAGAATGCGGAATTTCCGCACCGATTCCGCCTTGGAAACCGCCGCGTTGCCGTCGTCCACGGCCTTCTGGACGGCGGCGATGAGGTCCGCGTCCTCGCGCAGCTCCGCCGCCGTGACCCCGGCCGGCTTGCCGTTCTCGGCGGCCCAGCGGCCCAGGAACTCCTCGTCGATCGTCACCAGCGCGGCCACGAACGGCCTCGCGTCGCCGACCACCATGCACTCCGCGACCAGGGCGTGCGCCCGGATGCGGTCCTCGATCACCGCGGGTGCGACGTTCTTGCCGCCCGCCGTGACGATGAGCTCCTTCTTGCGTCCGGTGATCGCGAGGTAGCCGTCCTCGTCGAGGGTGCCGACGTCGCCGGTGTGGAACCAGCCGTCGGTCAGCGCCTCCGCGGTCGCCGTCTCGTTGTTCCAGTACTCCTTGAAGATGTGCTCGCCGTGCAGCAGCACCTCGCCGTCGTCGGCGATGCGCACCACCGAGCCCGGCAGCGGCTGGCCGACCGTACCGATCTTCGTACGGTCCCACGGGTTGAAGGCCGTGGCCGCGCACGACTCCGTCAGGCCGTAGCCCTCCAGGACCGTGAAGCCGATGCCGCGGAAGAAGTGGCCGAGCCGCTCGCCCAGCGGGGCCCCGCCGGAGATCGCGTACTCGCCGCGCCCGCCGAGGACCGTGTGCAGCTTGCTGTAGACCAGCTTGGAGAACAGCTTGTGCTTCAGCTTCAGGCCGAAGGACGGGCCGCCCGGGTTGTCCAGGGCACGGCTGTAGGCGATGGCCGTCTCGGCCGCCGCGTCGAAGATCTTGCCCTTGCCCTCGGCCTGGGCCTTGGCGCGCGCCGAGTTGTAGACCTTCTCGAAGACGCGCGGCACGCCGAGGATCAGCGTGGGGCGGAACGACTGGAGCTCGTCGGTGAGGTTCTTGATGTCCGGTACGCAGCCCAGGCGGATCGGCGCCAGCACGGCCGCCACCTCCACCAGGCGCCCGAAGACGTGCGCGGCCGGCAGGAAGAGCAGCACGGAGCACTCGCCGGTGCGGAACAGGGGGCTCAGGCGCTCCACCACGTTGCCGCACTCGGCGAAGAAGTTGCGGTGCGTCAGCACGCAGCCCTTGGGGCGGCCGGTGGTGCCCGAGGTGTAGACGATGGTGGCCGGGTCGTCGGCGTTCGCCAGCGAGCTGCGCCGGTCGACCTCGGCGTCGGTGACGTCCGCACCGGCGGCCTTCAGCGTCTCCAGCGCGCCCTGCTCGATCTCCCAGACCTCGCGCAGCTCCGGCAGCCGGTCGCGCAGTGAGGCCACGGCCGCGCTGTGCCCCGGGCTCTCGACGACGACGGCGACCGCGCCGGAGTCGCCGAGGATCCACTGGATCTGCTCGGGCGAGCTGGTCTCGTACACGGGGACGGTGACGCCGCCCGCGCTCCAGATCGCGAAGTCGAAGAGCACCCACTCGTAGCGGGTGCGGGAGATCAGCGCGACGCGGTCGCCGGGCTGCACGCCGGCCGCGATCAGGCCCTTGGCGGCGGCGCGCACCTCGGCGAGGAACTCGGTCGCCGACACGTCCTGCCACCGGCCGTCGACCTTGCGGCCCATGACGGCGGTGTCGGGATGCTGCGCGGCATTGCGGCGGATGAGATCCGTCAGGTTCCCGTCCGACGGGACCTCGTACAGGGCCGGAAGGCTGAACTCGCGCAAGACTGCTGCTCCTCTGGGCGCCATCGCCACCATGTGGACCGACCGGACGTTACCCACCGGTAGTGGATCCGGATAGAGGGAACCGGCCAGATGTTCCGTGCGTCACACGGCGCGGCCGTGCCCTGCCGACAGTAGTCGACCCCCTCGACGACGCGGAAGTAACCGCAGGTAGGCCGCCTGTGACACCCCCTCTACCCGCGCCCCCCGGTCCCCCCTAGGGTTGACGCCATGGGTGGCAGGAAAAGCAGTACGCGGGTCCATGTAGTCAGCGACGTCCACGGCAACGCCGAGGGTCTCGCCCGGGCCGGGGACGGCGCCGACGCGCTGATCTGCCTCGGCGACCTCGTGCTCTTCCTCGATTACGCCGACCACTCGCGCGGCATCTTCCCCGACCTGTTCGGCGTGGAGAACGCCGACCGGATCGTGGAGCTGCGCACCGCGCGCCGCTTCGAGGAGGCCCGCGACTTCGGGCGGCGGCTGTGGGCCGGGCTGGACCGGGAACGGATGATCGAGGGCGCGGTCCGCCGCCAGTACGCCGAGATGTTCGCCGCGTTCCCGCATCCCACGTACGCCACCTACGGCAATGTCGACATCCCGGGTCTGTGGCACGAGTACGCCGGCCCCGGAACCACCGTCCTCGACGGGCAGCGGGTGGAGATCGCCGGCCGCGTCTTCGGCTTCGTCGGCGGCGGCCTGCCCTCCCCGATGCGCACCCCGTACGAGGTCGACGAGGAGGAGTACGCGGCCAAGGTCGAGGCGCTCGGCGAGGTGGACGTGCTCTGCTCGCACATCCCGCCGGAGGTGCCGGAGCTGTGCTACGACACGGTCGCCCGCCGCTTCGAGAGGGGCAGCGAGGCGCTCCTCGCCGCGATCCGGCGGACCCGCCCCCGGTACGCGCTGTTCGGGCACGTACACCAGCCGCTGGCCCGGCGGATGCGGATCGGCGGCACGGAATGCGTGAATGTGGGGCACTTCGCCGCCACCGGCAGGCCCTGGGCCCTGGAGTGGTGACCTCCGCACGCACGGTAGCCTGCACGCGGCGGCCGTAGGCCGCACACTTCCTCGAACACTCCCTGGAGGGGCGACCGCGATGGCGGAACACACCAGCTCGAGCATCACGATCGAGGCGGCGCCGGCCGACGTCATGGCCGTGATCGCCGACTTCGCCCGCTACCCCGAGTGGACCGGCGAGGTGAAGGAGGCCGAGGTGCTGGCCACCGACGCCGAGGGCCGCGCTTCGATGGTCCGGCTGCTGCTCGACGCCGGCGCGATCAAGGACGACCACACCCTCGCCTACACCTGGAAGGGCGCGGACGAGGTCAGCTGGACCCTGGACAAGTCGCAGATGCTGCGCCAGCTCGACGGCTCCTACCGGCTCGCCCCGCTCGACGGCGGCAAGCGCACCGAGGTCACCTACCAGCTGACCGTCGACGTAAAGATCCCGATGCTCGGCATGATCAAGCGCAAGGCGGAGAAGGTCATCATCGACCGGGCCTTGGCGGGCCTGAAGAAGCGCGTCGAATCGGCCTGACACATCCAGCCTCGCCGGAACCGTCCGGAGCCGCCGGGGCGATCCAGCCCCGTCGGCGTTTGATGCGTGGGGTCCCCCGGACGGAGTCCGGGGGAGGGTCCGGGGCAGAGCCCCGGATCCGGGCGGAGCCCGGCTCTGCGCAGCCACAGGCCCACGACCCGGAGCACCTGCACCATGCACACACTTCTGATCACCGGCCCCGGCGGGGCCGGCCGGACCACCGTGGCCGCCGCCACCGCCCTCGCCGCCGCACGGACCGGGCAGCGGGTCCTGCTGCTCTCCGGCGACCCCGGGGATCCCCTGGCCGCACTGGTCGGGGAGCCCACGGGGGAGCCCGTGCAGGCCGCGCCCGGGCTGACGGCCGTACCCGCCGCCGGGGTCCTCGTGGCCCGCGTGGACTCCGGCGAGGAGTTCCGCGAGGAGCTCGTCGCCCTCCAGGAGCGCGGATCCGCCCTGCTCGGCATGGTCGGGGCCCGGCCGCTCGGGGCCGAGGAGCTCACCGAGCTGCCCGGCGCCGAGCAGTTCGCCCTGCTGCGCGCCCTGCGCAGGGCCGCCGCCGCGCCCGGCACCGACCTCGTCGTCGTCGACATGCCCCCGCTCCACCAAGCCGTGGCCACCCTCGCCCTTCCCGCCCAGCTGCGCCGCTACCTGGCCCGGCTGCTCCCGGCCGAGCGGCAGGCGGCCCGCGCCCTGCGGCCCGTACTGGCCCAGCTGGCCGGCGTGCCCATGCCCGCGCAGTGGGTCTACGAGGCCGCCGCGCGCTGGGACGAGGAGCTCGCCGCCGTCCAGGCCGTCGTGGAGGCCGGCACCACCTCGCTGCGCCTGGTCGCCGAGCCCGGACCGGGCGCCGACGCCGCACTGCGGACCGGACTGCTCGGCCTCGCCCTCGAACAGTTCCCGGTCGGCGACGTCGTCGCCAACCGGATGGTGCCGCAGGGCTCGCCCGACCCCTGGCTGGCCGGGCTCGCCGCCCAGCAGGAGAAGTACGCCGCCCAGTGGGCCGGGGCCGAGTTGACCGAAGACATGCCCGTGCTCCCGCTGGGCCACCTCGGACGGGACCCGGTGGGGCCGGAGGACATGGCCCGGCTCACCGGGGCGGAAGGGCTCGTTCCGGAGGTCTCCGGGGAGACGGCCCGGACCCGCCGGCCGTGGCCCGTGGAGGACCGCCTCGCCGAGGACGGGGTACTCGTCTGGGTGGTGCCGCTGCCCGGCGCGCACAAGCGGGACCTCGACCTGATCCGGCGCGGCGACGAGCTGCTGCTCGCCGCGGGCCCGTACCGAAGGATCGTTTCGTTGCCCTCGGCGCTGCGCCGCTGCACCGTCTCCGGCGCCGCCCTCGCCGACGGGCAGCTCCGCATCCGCTTCACGCCGGACCCGGGACTCTGGCCCCGCAGGCCCTGAACCGCGTACCCCCGTTCGGGTAACGTCGGAGGTAGTACGTACCGCACGCCCAGCAGCTGCCGCAGGAGAGTCCGCCATGAGCGAGGCCACCGACCGTCCCACCGACGACGACGCCTGGGCCAAGGCCTGCGCCGAGGACCTCGCAGCGGAGCAGGAGCGCCGCCGCGCCCGGCACGGAGGCACCGGCGACGGCACCGGAACCGCCGCCGAGGAGCTGTTCAAGCTCTTCGAGGCCGTCGCCGACAAGGTCTCCGGGCTGAACAACCCGCTGCTCGGCGCCGCAGCCCAGGGCGCGGTACGCCAGTTCGTCAACCAGGCGAAGGCCGCCGCCAAGCCCGTCGTCGAGCGCAACCCCGAGGTCTTCGACCACCTCGCGGCCGCCGGCTCCGAGCTCCTCGCCGCGTACCGCTCGGCCGTCGAGGGCCACGAGCGCCGCTGGACCCGGGACGAGCCCGCGCCCGGCGGGCCGTCGGAGCGCCCCTCCGGCGACCGGTCGGACCCCCGTGACGAGGGCGGGAGCGGCCCGACGCAGCGGATCGATCTCGACTGAGACCCTGCTCCCCTCGGGTACGGTTGGCGGTGGCGGGGTTTGACCGGAAACCGAGGGACTAATGGGACTCACCATCGGCGTCGACATCGGCGGCACGAAGATCGCGGCCGGCGTGGTCGACGAAGAGGGCACCATCCTTGACACGTACAAGGTGCCCACCCCGCCGACCGCGGACGGAGTGACGGAGGCGATCTGCGCCGCAGTGTCCGAAGTCAGCAGCAGCCACACCATCGAGGCCGTCGGCATCGGCGCCGCCGGATACGTGGACGACAAGCGCGCGACCGTGCTCTTCGCGCCGAACATCAAGTGGCGGCACGAGCCGCTCAAGGACAAGGTCGAGCAGCGCATCGGCCTGCCCGTCGTCGTCGAGAACGACGCGAACTGCGCGGCCTGGGGCGAGTACCGCTTCGGCGCCGGCCAGGGCCACGAGGACGTCATCTGCATCACGCTCGGCACCGGCCTGGGCGGCGGCATCATCATCGGCAACAAGCTTCGGCGCGGACGCTTCGGCGTGGCCGCCGAGTTCGGGCACATCCGGGTGGTGCCGGACGGCCTGCTGTGCGGGTGCGGGAGCCAGGGCTGCTGGGAGCAGTACGCCTCCGGCCGTGCGCTCGTCCGGTACGCGAAGCAGCGCGCCAACGCCACCCCCGAGAACGCGGCGATCCTCCTCGCGCTCGGCGACGGCACCGCCGAGGGCATCGAGGGCAAGCACATCAGCGAGGCCGCGCGGGCCGGTGACCTGGTGGCCATCGACGCCTTCCGCGAGCTGGCCCGCTGGGCGGGCGCCGGACTCGCGGACCTGGCCTCGCTCTTCGACCCGTCGGCGTTCATCGTCGGCGGCGGGGTCTCGGACGAGGGCGACCTGGTCCTCGACCCGATCCGCAAGTCCTTCAAGCGCTGGCTGGTCGGCGGCGCCTGGCGCCCGCACGCGCAGGTGCTGGCCGCGCAGCTCGGCGGCAAGGCCGGGCTCGTCGGCGCGGCGGACCTCGCCCGCCAGGGCTGAAGCCGTTCGTTCGCCGGACTGCCCGCCGCGCCCTCTGGGGCACGGCGGGCAGTCTGGCTATGTTGCCGCGTATGCTGCCGAACTCTGCGACGGAACCCGACGGTTCCGCGGTGATCCGCGCCCTCAGCTACAACATCCGCTCGATGCGGGACGACGAGGAGGCGCTGGCCCGGGTCATCCGCGCGTGCGCTCCCGACCTGGTCTTCATCCAGGAGGCTCCCCGGTTCTTCCGCTGGCGCAAGCACGCGGCCCGGCTGGCCGCGAAGACGGACCTGGTGGTGCTGAGCGGCGGCGCGACCGCCGCCGGCCCCCTGCTGCTGTGCTCCCTGCGCGCCTTCGTGGAGCGGACCGAGGACGTACTGCTCCCGCTGACCCCGGGCCTGCACCGGCGCGGGTTCGCCACGGCGGTCGTCCGGTTCGGGGCCGCGCGGGTGGCCGTGCTGAGCGCGCACCTGTCGCTGGACGGGGCGGAACGCCGGGCGCAGGCGGACCTGCTCCTGCAGCGCCTCACGTCCATGGACGCCCCCCACGCCATCGCGGCGGGAGACATCAACGAGACGCCGTCGGGCCCGGCGTTCCGCCGCCTCTCCGCCACCCTCCAGGACTGCTGGACGGTGTCCCCCCGGGGCGGCGAGCACACCTTCGTGCGCTCGGGCCCGCCCAGGCGGATCGACGCGATCTTCGCGACGCGGGGTGTGGAGGTCCTGACCTGCGGTGTCCCTGCAGCCCTGCCGGGCATCACGGAGGCGGACCTCCAGGCGGCCACGGACCATCTCCCGGTCCTGGCCACTCTCCGCCTCCCGGCCACCTCCTAGGCCCTGCGGCGTCCGGGGCCGGGGAGCGGCCGGGGCCGGGAGGGAGCCGATCCGGCCCCGGTGTCGTGCCGGTGCGGGACCGCAGCCCGCACCGGCTACACCACCGCGCCGCGGCCCGGGTCGTCGTCCTCGTCGTCGCCCTGTGACATCCGCGCCACCAGCGTGGCGAACCCGCCCAGGAAGCCGCCGATGCCCAGCGTCGTGAGCCACCAGGTCATGTCCCACTGCAGCAGCACGGCCACGAGCAGCAGCACCGGCCCGCCCACAACCGCCAGCCACGCGAACTTGGCCGTCGTGTCCGCAGGCGGGAGCTCCGGCTCCGGGGGGACGAAGTGGCCCTCGTCCTTCTCGTCCGGCTCCGCCGGCGAGTGGTCCCGGGGCCCGGTCCCGAGGCCGGTGGCGCCCGTGCCCACGCCCGGGGCGAACACCACCGAGCTGCCCAGCGCGGGCGCCGGGGGCTCCTCGTCCGCCGGCGGCTCCGCAGGCTCCTTCGCAGGCGGCTTCGGCCCGGACTCCGCCGCCGGCTCCGCGGCCGGCGGCTCCACGTCCTCCTCGGGCAGCATCAGGTTCTCGATCGGCCGGAACGGCCTCGCCCCCGGCGGATCCGGCGGCTCCTGCCCGTAACCGGCGACGATCGCCGCCCAGGCCGCCTCCTCGTCCAGCGGGGGGACACCCCCCGGGGACTCCTCGTGCTCAGCCACCGCTGGCCGCCCCCTCCCTGCCGACGCTCTCCGCGAGCCGCCCGACGAACGCATAACTGTCCGCGAAGATCTGCTCCGCGTCATGGTCCAACGTCGCGACGTGGTAGCTCTGTTCCAGCAGCGTCTCGGTGACGTCCGTCGACGAGATCCGCGCGAGGACCCGCGCCGAGTCGGCCGGCGGTACGACATGGTCCTGCCGGCTGTGCAGCAGCAGCACCGGCTGCGTCACCTGCGGAAGCTCCGTGTCCAGCAGCCGCAGGAACTGCCGCAGGGAGTACGCGGCCCGGGTCGGGACCCGGTCGTAGCCCACCTCTGCGACGCCCGGCTTCGCGATGTCGCTCGCGATGCCCGGGGTGGACCGGATGAAGTGCTGCACCACCGGGAGCGCGAAGGCCCGCGGGTCGTGCACCTTGTTGGCCGGGTTGACCAGGACGATGCCGCTGACGGCGTCCCCGTGCCGGGCCGCCAGCCGCAGGGCCAGGGCCCCGCCCATCGACAGCCCGAAGACGAACACCTGCGTGCACCGCTCCAGCAGCTCCCGCAGGGCCCGGTCCACCTCCGCGTACCAGTCCTGCCAGCCGGTGAGCTGCATGTCCTGCCAGCGCGTCCCGTGCCCGGGCAGCAGCGGCACGGAGACCGTCAGACCCCGCCCGGCCAGGTACTCCGCCCACGGGCGCATGGACTGAGCGGTACTGGTGAAGCCGTGGCAGAGGAGGACACCGACCTCTCCGCCCTCGTGGCGGAACGGCTCGGCTCCAGGGAGGACGGGCACCAGGGTCTCCTTCGACGGGTGGGGGGAGCGTAGCGCTGTGTGACTTCACCGTACGCGACAGGGGTGACACCGACCAGGGTCGTCGGCCGCTCCGGCCCGAGCCGGCTGCCGGTTGTGCGCTCCGGCTCCTGGAACCGGAGTTCCCCGTTCATATACGTGACCCCGTCATGAAAGCGAACACGGCGACCCGGCTCGTCCAACACCGTCCGGGACGAGCGCAGAGAGCGAGAATGGGTCCATGACTCGTTCCCGCTCACTGAATGGGAGCGGTTAAGGTCTGTTCGACAGACACAGGAAGGCTTTCGAGTTGATCTACGGCGCAATGAAGTTCTCCATCGGGGGTTCCCTGAAGCTCGCCTTCAGGCCGTGGGTGGAGGGCCTCGAGAACATTCCCGCCGAGGGGCCGGCGATCCTCGCGAGCAACCACCTGTCCTTCTCCGACTCCTTCTTCCTGCCGGCCGTGCTCGACCGGAAGGTCACCTTCATCGCGAAGGCGGAGTACTTCACCTCCCCGGGCGTCAAGGGCAAGCTGACCGCTGCCTTCTTCAAGGGCGTCGGCCAGCTCCCGGTGGACCGCTCCGGTGCGCGCGGCGCGGGCGAGGCCGCGATCAGGAGCGGCATCGAGGTCATCGAGCGCGGGGAGCTGTTCGGTATCTACCCCGAGGGGACGCGTTCACCCGACGGCCGCCTCTACCGCGGCAAGCCCGGCGGCCTGGCCCGCGTGGCCCTGGCCACCGGTGCGCCGGTGATCCCCGTGGCGATGATCGACACGGAGAAGATCCAGCCGCCCGGCAAGGTCGTCCCGAAGCTGATGCGCCCGGGCATCCGCATCGGCAAGCCGCTGGACTTCAGCCGCTACCACGGCATGGACAGCGACCGCTTCATCCTGCGCTCGGTGACCGACGAGGTCATGTACGAGATCATGAAGCTGTCCGGCCAGGAGTACGTCGACATCTACGCGACCGCCGCCAAGCGGCAGATCGCCGACGCCGAGAAGGCCGAGAAGGCCGCCAGGGCCGCCGCGGACAAGAGCGCGGACAAGAGCGCCGACAAGACCGCGGAGTAGGCGGAGCAGAACGGGCGGTACCGCCCGCACGGGGTGGGGGAGATGGCGAAACGCGAGCGTGTCGTGCGCATGTCGGTCGAGCAGCCGCTGTGGCGGGCGCTGACCGCCTACCGGCTGATCACCATGGTCTACGCGACCCTGCTGTTCGCCTCGGCGTACAAGGACTTCGACCGCCCCTGGGCCGCAGCCGGCTATCTCGTCGTGCTCGCCGTCTGGACCCTGGCCACCCGCCGCAAGGTGGCGAACGCCGCCGGCTGCACCAAGCGGTTCCTCGGCGCCGACCTCACCGTCGCCCTCGTCGGGATCCTGCTCACCCCGCTCGCGGACACCCACGAGCGGATCGCGGCGGGCGGTCCCACCCTCCCCACCATCTGGACGGCCGGCTCCGTCCTCGCCTTCGCCCTCAAGGGCGGCTGGCGCTGGGCCTGCTTCGCCTCCACCTTCGTGGCCGTGGCCAACATCATCGTCCACGGCGGCGACCCCACCCGCGACACCCTGCACAACGTGCTGCTGGTCTGGGTCGCCTCCATCGCCATCGGGTACGTCGTCGAGGTCGCCCGGGCCAGTGAGGCCACCCTGGCCCGCGCCCTGGAGATCGAGGCGGCCACCCGCGAACGCGAGCGCCTCGCCCGCGACATCCACGACGGGGTCCTCCAGGTCCTCGCCATGGTCCAGCGGCGCGGCACCGAGCTGGGCGGAGAGGCCGCCGAGCTCGGCCGGATGGCCGGGGAGCAGGAGGTGGCGCTGCGCACCCTGGTCTCCAGCGGGCTGCTGCCCGCCTCCCGGATCTCCCGCGACGAGTCGCTCGGCGCGCTGGTGGACGCGTACGAGGAGGAGGCCGGCGCCGACGACGAGGGCGAGCTGGATCTGCGGACCCTCCTCGCCCCGCACGCCGGATCCCGGGTCAGCTTCGCCGAGCCGGGAGCGCCGGTGCTGCTGCCGGTGCCCGCGGCGAAGGAGCTGGCCGCCGCCGTCGGGGCCGCCCTAGACAATGTGCGGAGGCACGCCGGGGAGGGGGCCAAGGCCTGGATCCTGGTCGAGGACTGGGGCGACGAGGTGATCGTGACCGTCCGCGACGACGGCCCGGGCATCCCGGCGGGCCGGCTCGACCAGGCCGAGGGAGAGGGCCGGATGGGCGTGGCCCTGTCCATCCGCGGCCGGCTGCGCGACCTCGGCGGCAGCGCCGAGCTGGTGTCCGTCCCCGGACAGGGCACCGAAGTGGAACTGAAAGTACCGAGGGGGAGAACCCAGTGACCGAGCCGAACGACCTCCGCGAGATCAAGGTGATGGTCGTCGACGACCACCCGATGTGGCGGGACGCGGTCGCCCGCGACCTGGCCGCCGCGGGGTTCGACGTGGTCGCCACGGCCGGCGACGGCCCCGAGGCGGTCCGCCGGGCCGCGCCCGCCGCCCCCCACGTCCTGGTCCTCGACCTCAACCTGCCGGGCATGCCCGGGGTGCAGGTCTGCAAGGAGCTCGTCGGCGCCAACCCCGCCCTGCGCGTCCTGGTCCTTTCCGCCAGCGGTGAGCACGCCGACGTCCTGGAGGCGGTGAAGTCCGGCGCGACCGGCTACCTGCTGAAGTCCGCGGGCGCCCAGGAGCTGATCGACGCGGTCCGCCGCACCGCGGCCGGCGACCCGGTGTTCACCCCGGGCCTGGCCGGGCTGGTGCTCGGCGAGTACCGGCGCCTGGCCACGGACCCGGCACCCGCCGCCCCCGACGAGCCGAAGGCCCCGCAACTGACCGACCGGGAGACCGAGGTGCTGCGGCTGGTGGCCAAGGGGCTCTCGTACAAGCAGATCGCGGAGCGCCTCGTCATCTCGCACCGCACGGTGCAGAACCACGTGCAGAACACCCTGGGCAAGCTCCAGTTGCACAACCGGGTGGAGCTCGTCCGGTACGCGATAGAGCGCGGTCTCGACGACGCGTAACGCGCGCAAGCGGTGCCGTACGTCGTACTTACGTCTTCGTCCGAGTGAACGAGGGTACGCAACGCCTCGTAATTCCACCGGAATTGACCCTTCCCAGGCCCTTGCTGTGACCTGGGTCACCACTAGCGTGACCGTCGTGCGGGCCCGGCGGGCCCTGTGGCGAAGGGAGATTCCATGAAGGTCGGAGTGCTGACGGGCGGCGGCGACTGCCCCGGTCTCAACGCGGTCATCCGGGCCGTCGTCCGCAAGGGCGTCCAGGAGTACGGGTGCGACTTCATCGGGTTCAAGGACGGCTGGCGCGGCGCGGTCGAGGGGGACGGCGTCCCGCTCGGCATCTCCGCCGTCCGCGGCATCCTGCCGCGCGGCGGCACCATCCTCGGCTCCTCGCGGACCAACCCGTTCAAGCAGGAGAACGGCGTCCGGCAGATCAGGGAGAACCTCGCCAAGTACGAGGTCGAGGCCCTCGTCGCGATCGGCGGCGAGGACACCCTGGGCGTGGCCGCCAGGCTGTACGGGGAGTACGGCATCCCGTGCGTCGGCGTCCCGAAGACCATCGACAACGACCTGTCGGCCACGGACTACACGTTCGGCTTCGACACGGCGGTGGGCATCGCCACGGAGGCGATCGACCGGCTGCACACCACCGCCGAATCGCACATGCGGGTGCTGGTCGTCGAGGTGATGGGCCGGCACGCCGGCTGGATCGCCCTGCACTCGGGGCTGGCGGGCGGCGCCAACGTCATCCTCATCCCGGAACAGCGCTTCGACCTGGACCAGGTGTGCGCGTGGGTGACCTCCCGGTTCAAGGCGAGCTACGCACCGATCGTGGTGGTCGCCGAGGGAGCCATGCCCAAGGACGGGGAGATGGTGCTGAAGGACGCCACCACCGACTCGTTCGGGCACGTCCGGCTGTCGGGCGTGGGGGAGTGGCTGGCCAAGGAGATCGAGGCGCGGACGGGCAAGGAGGCCCGGACCACGGTGCTCGGGCACATCCAGCGCGGTGGCACGCCGAGCGCGTTCGACCGGTGGCTGGCGACGCGCTTCGGACTGCACGCGATCGACGCCGTGCACGACGGTGACTTCGGGAAGATGGTCGCGCTGAAGGGGACCGACATCGTGCGGGTGCCGATCGCCGATGCGACGGCGAAGCTGAAGACCGTGGACCCGGCGCTGTACCGGGAGGTCGGGGTCTTCTTCGGCTAGCCGGGCCGGGCGCGTACACGGACCGTGGGTCGCAAGGGCCATGAGGTGACCGACGGCCCATGGTCCGATTCTTCCGTGCAACACGGGAGTGAACGTGGAAATCCCGGCCATGGGCGCGGCGGCGGCCCATCGTCTAGCTTTGGCCGCGTGAACATACCCGTGGCGGCCCGCTGGGCGCTGCTCGCGCTCGCCCTCCTCCAGTTCCTCCTCGCCGTGCGCGCCCTGTCCCGGGCGCGCCGGGCCGGCCCGGGACAGCGGACCGGTCCGTTGCTGGACGCGGCCGACCACGGGATCGGCGTGGTGCTGGCCACGGCCCTCGCATTCCCCCACGGGACCCTCGCCTTCGGCGCCATGATCCTGCTCGGGCCGGTCATCGTCTGGAAGGGCGTACGCGACGTCCGGGCCCGCCGCGAGGCCAAGGCCGGAACCGGAGCGGCCGGGCCCGCCGCCGGCGACTGCGGCCCGGCGGCGGGCCGGCCGGGCGTGTGAGCCGAGGCCGCACCCGCGCGGGGCCCCCGTCCCGGCCCGGCGTCGCGGTGCGGCCCGGAGCCCCGGAGCGGCCGTGGCCCGCGCCGGCTAGACCGTGGCGGACACCACTGCGGCCAGGAGCTCGCGCAGCAGGTCCGCGCCGCGGAGGGTGAGGACCGATTCCGGGTGGAACTGGACTCCCGCGAAGCCGCCGGCGGCCGAGCGCAGGGCGTGGACCTCGGCCGTCACCGGGTCGCGGGACACCTCCACCCCCGACAGGGCGAGCCGGCCGGCGAGCTCGTCGGGGCAGTGCGCCGTGTACGTGTTGTAGAAGCCCACCACCTCCGGCGTGCCGAAGAAGTCGATCCGCGTCTGCGCCCCCTGCGCCGGCTCCGCCTTGCGGATCAGCGGCAGGCCCAGTTCCGCGGCCAGCAGCTCGTGGCCGAGGCAGACGCCCAGGATCCCGGACCGGTGCCCCGCCAGCAGCTCCGCCGCCAGCCCGCGCAGCATCCGCATCTTCGGGTCGGCGGCGTCCGCCGGGTTCCCCGGCCCCGGACCCAGGACGACCGGGCCGGTCCAGGCCAGGGCCGTCTCCCGCAGCCCGGGATCGTCGTAGCGGCGTACCGTCACCTCCAGCCCCGTCACCCGCAGCACATGGGCCAGCATCGCCGTGAAGGTGTCCTCGCCGTCCACCACCAGGGCATGGCCGGTCACCGGGGCGCGCCGCTCCTGCATCCGGAGCCAGAACGGCGCCAGGTCCCGGCGGCGGGCCGCGAGGGCCTCCTGCACCCGGGGGTCGCGGGCCAGGCCCGGTGCGGCCTCCGGCCCGGGCCGCGGGGCCGCGGGGCGGACCCCCAGCGCCGCCAGCACCCCGGCCGCCTTCGCGTGGGTCTCCGCCACCTCGCCCGCCGGCTCCGAGTGCCGGACCAGCGTGGCGCCCACCGGCACCCGCAGCGCGCCGTCCGCGGAGATGTCCGCCGTCCGGATCAGGATCGGGGAGTCCAGCGTCTGCGCGCCGGCGGAGTCGACGCCCAGGAGCGCCAGCGCCCCCGCGTAGTAGCCGCGGCCGCCCGTCTCGTACCGCTCGATCACCCGGCAGGCGTTCTGCACGGGAGAGCCGGTCACCGTCGCCGCGAACATGGTTTCGCGCAGCACCTCCCGCACGTCCAGTGAGGACCGGCCGCGCAGCTCGTACTCGGTGTGCGCGAGGTGTGCCATCTCCTTGAGCCGCGGTCCGACGACTACCCCGCCCATGTCGCCGACGGTGCACATCATCTTGAGTTCCTCGTCCACCACCATGGACAGCTCCTCGGTCTCCTTGCGGTCGCCGAGGAAGGCGAGGAGGGACTCGGCCGTCGGGCCCCCGGCCGGATAGCGGTACGTCCCGCTGATCGGGTTCATCACCACCGTCCCGCCCGCCCGCCTCCCACCGCCACCCTCAGCCGAGGGCGCTTCGCGCCCGCCCCTCCCGTTCGACATCCGCACGTGCACCTCGGGGCTGGCCCCGACCAGCGTGCGGTCCCCGGTGTGGACGACGTACGTCCAGTACGCACCCCGCTCGCCCAGCAGCAGCCGCCGGAACAGCGCGAGCGCGTCGGCCCGGCCGAAGCCGTCGATCCGGCCCTCGTAGGTGCGGCGGATGACGAAGTTCGCGCCCTCGCCGCGGCCGATCTCGTCCCGGATCACGCGCTCGACGGTGGCCGCGTACTCCTCGTCGGGCACGTCGAAGCCGCCGTCCTCGACCCGCACCGGGTGGTCCGGCAGCACGGCCAGCGCCTCCGCGAGGGGGACCTCGTACGCCTCCTCGGCGGCCAGCACGCTCAGCGGCGTCCCGTCGTCGCGTACGTCGAACCCGCGCTCCCGGATCTGCCGGAACGGCACGAGCGCGAGGGTGGGGAGCTCTTTGACGGGCAGCTCGGCGAGGCGCTCGGCCTCGTGGACCGCGCCGATCAGCACCTCGACCGTGTCGTGGTCGCGGCCGGGGGTCCGGCGGCGCAGCAGGGCGAACGGCGGGCGGGAGTCGTCGAGCAGGGCGAGCAGTCGGCTGGGCTGCGTGCGGCTGGGTTCCATGGGCGGCGTCCTTCTCCGTGGGCGTGGTGAAGAGGAGCGGCCGGGCCCGGAAAGCACCGAAGGCCGCCCCTCGGGCGGCCTTCGCGTCGTGCGTGTCAGTGGGTACGCGCGAGAAGTGGGCCGCCGGGAGCGGGCCACCACCAGTTCTGGTTCGAGTGCGCGTACATGCCGCCGACGATAGCCCACCCGCTGCCGGAGCCGAAGCTTCCGACCCGGCGGAAGTGATCCACAGAGACACCCGTCTCACGGAGTGGGCACCGGGCTGGACGTGGCGCAAGACGCCGTAATGTGTACGAGGTGACCGTGAACGCTGAAACCCAAGCCCCCGCCGCCAAGGCGACCTGGCGAGACCTTCCCGCGGCGCAGCAGCCTTCGTACCCCGATGCCGAGGCACTGCGCGCTGTCGTCGCGGACCTCGAGTCGTATCCTCCGCTCGTTTTCGCGGGCGAGTGCGACCAGCTGCGCGCCCGTCTGGGAGCCGTCGCCAAGGGCGAGGCGTTCCTGCTGCAGGGCGGCGACTGTGCCGAGGCCTTCGACGCCGTGTCCGCCGACCACATCCGCGCCAAGCTGAAGACGCTGCTCCAGATGAGTGCCGTCCTGACGTACGCGGCCTCCGTGCCCGTCGTCAAGGTCGGCCGCATCGCGGGCCAGTACTCCAAGCCGCGCTCCAAGGACACCGAGACCCGCGACGGCGTCACCCTGCCGACCTACCGCGGCGACTCCGTCAACGGCTTCGCCTTCACCGAAGAGGCCCGGATCCCGGACCCCGAGCGGCTGAAGCGCATGTACCACGCGTCCGCGTCGACGCTGAACCTGGTGCGCGCCTTCACCACCGGCGGTTACGCCGACCTGCGTCAGGTGCACGCCTGGAACCAGGACTTCGTGAAGTCCTCCCCGTCCGGGCAGCGCTACGAGCAGCTCGCGCGGGAGATCGACAACGCGCTGAACTTCATGAAGGCGTGCGGCACCGACCCGGCCGAGTTCAAGGCCGTCGAGTTCTACTCCTCGCACGAGGCGCTGCTGCTCGACTACGAAGGCGCGCTGACCCGCACCGACTCGCGGACCGGCAAGCTGTACGACACCTCCGGCCACATGGTCTGGATCGGTGAGCGCACCCGCCAGCTGGACCACGCGCACATCGAGTTCTGCTCGCAGATCGCCAACCCGATCGGCATCAAGCTCGGCCCGACCACCACGGTGGACGAGGCGCTCACGTACATCGACCGCCTGGACCCCGAGCGCGAGCCGGGCAGGCTGACCTTCGTCGTCCGTATGGGCGCCGACAAGGTCCGCGACAAGCTCCCCGAGCTCGTCGAGAAGGTCACGGCCTCGGGTGCGACCGTCGCCTGGGTCACCGACCCGATGCACGGCAACACCTTCGAGGCGGCCTCCGGCCACAAGACGCGCCGTTTCGACGACGTGCTCGACGAGGTCAAGGGCTTCTTCGAGGTCCACAAGGCCCTGGGTACCCACCCGGGCGGCATCCACGTCGAGCTCACCGGTGACGACGTCACCGAGTGCGTGGGCGGCGGCGACGAGATCTTCGTCGACGACCTGCACCAGCGCTACGAGACGGCTTGCGACCCGCGGCTCAACCGCAGCCAGTCCCTGGACCTGGCTTTCCTGGTCGCCGAGATGTACCGCGACCAGTAAGCGCCGATTTCCTGCGCAGGCAGGAACGGGAGTGGGGCACGGATCGATGTGATCCGTGCCCCACTCCCGTTCCGGGGCTTTTAGGCAAGCCTCACTTTGGGTACGGTTAGGTAAGCCTCACCGAATAGGGGATGGCTGCAGAGACCATTCCTCTCAGGGAGGTGAACCGCGTGTACGTCTGCTCTTGCTTCGGCATCACCGACAAGCAGGTCCAGGACCACGCGGCCGCCGGGGCCTGCACACCCCGCCAGATCGCCTCGGTCACGAAGGCCGGCACCGACTGCGGCTCCTGCGTGCGCACCATCCAGGGCATCCTGGGCCGCGGTGCCTGCCCGCGCCGGGAGCTGCTGGAGAAGGGCAACTCGGCCGCCGTGCTGGCCGCCGCCCCGGAGCTCGCGGACGCCGCGTAAGGCCCCGGTCGTACGGATCAGCTTTCCGGCTGTTCGATCAGCTGCGCGATGTAGAGCGGCTCCCCGATGCCGTCGATGAGCTCCAGCTGGGTGTCGAGGTAGTCGATGTGGTGCTCCTCGTCCGCCAGGATGTCCTCGAAGAGGCGCGCCGAGGTCACGTCGCCCTTGCCGCGCATCACCTCGATCCCGCGCTTGAGCCGGTCGATGGCCTCGACCTCGACCTGCCGGTCCGCCTGGAACATCTCCGTCAGGGTCTGGCCGACCCGTACGTGGAAGAGGCGCTGGTAGTTCGGCAGCCCGTCCAGCATGAGGATGCGCTCGGTGAGCTGGTCCGCGTGCTTCATCTCGTCGATGGACTCGGCCCGGGTGTAGTTCGCGAGCTTGGTCCAACCCTTGTTGTCCTGGATCCGGTAGTGGAGCCAGTACTGGTTGATCGCCGTGAGCTCGCCGGTCAACTGCTCGTTCAGAAACTCGAGGACCTCGGGGTCGCCCTGCATCGCAGAGGCTCCTTCCAGGCAGTGTCAGCTACGTGACGGGGCTGGGGGTACCTCCCAGCCGTGGCTGGGGGAGTGCGCGCATCCTTGCACCGCCGCCGGGGGCCGTCCAGTAAGCGCCTCCTTAGTGCGAGTTGCCTGGAGTTGCATGGAGTTGCCGTGACTTGCCCGTATCGAGGCATACCTGGTCGTGACCACCCCGCCACGTCTGTCACCATGGAGTCATGGGTCAGCCGGAAAGCCGGGAATCTCCGGGAGCAGAGCAGCTGGAGCTTCCCCCGGGGCAGCGGTTGCAGCGAGGCTGGCCGGTCACCCACTACGGTCCGGTCCCCAGGTTCAAGCCGGACCGCTGGGAGTTCCGCGTGTTCGGGGCCACCGCCGACGGCGGGACGCACAGCTGGAACCACGAGGAGTTCACGGCCCTGCCGTTCGAGTCGGTCGTGGCGGACCTGCACTGCGTGACGAAGTTCAGCATGCCGGGCGCCGAATGGGGCGGAGTCCTCGCCCGCGACATCCTCGCCCTGGCGCCGCCGTCGCCGCAGGTCACGCATGTGATGGTGTGGGCCGAGTACGGCTTCAGCTCCAATCTGCGGCTGGCCGACTTCACCTCCGACCGGACCGTCTTCGCCACCCACGAGGGCGGTGAACTGCTCACCGCCGAGCACGGTTTCCCGGTGCGGCTCGTGGTTCCGCACCTGTACGCGTGGAAGGGCCCGAAGTGGGTCCGCGGCATCGAGTACATGACCGCCGACCGCCGGGGCTTCTGGGAGGAGCGCGGCTACCACAACATCGGCGACCCCTGGCGCGAGCAGCGCTACTCGTACCAGGAGGAGCCGGGGGACGGCCCCGAGCTGTAGACCGGGGCCCGCCCTCAGTGGTGGTACCGGTGGACGACCGCGTGGCCCTTGCCGCGGCCGATCAGCCACTTGTTCACCGGGGTCGTGACGACGAAGGCGAGTGCGAGCGAGATCGCCAGCACGATCCAGAACAGCGCCTCCGAGAGGTGCGCGTCCATCGCGCCCGGCCAGAGCGCGATCACGCCGTTGTCGATCAGTTCCATGACGGTGATCGAAAGGGTGTCCGCGGCCAATGCCACCCGTACGGCCGCACGCAGGTCCACGCCCGCGGCGAGGATCCCGCGCAGGGTGAGCGCGTAGCCGAAGAAGAACGCCAGGACGATCGCCAGGATCATCGTGGGAACGTTTCCCCAGCCCAGCGCCGTGCCGATGATCATGCCGAGCACCTCGCCGACGGCGCATCCGGTGAGGCAGTGGAGCGTGGCCCGGGCGGCCGTCGCCCAGCTCGCCCTGCCGTGGCCGGCGTGGTCGCCGTGCCCGCCGACGTGGTGCTGGTGGTGCGTGTGGCGCTCGTCGTGCGCGTGTGCGTGCTCCATCGGAACCCCCTGGGAACGCCGGACAACGGTCCTGCGTACAGCAGAACCGTATACCCCCCATGGGTATTCCTCAATGGATCAGCGGAACGCGCGGAGCTCCTTCAGCAGTGCCACGTCCGCCGCGTGCCCTTCCTTGCCGCCCGGCGTCTCGATGATCAGCGGGACGCCTTCCATCGCGGGGTGCGCGAACAGCTCGGCGAAAGCCTCGCGGCCGATGTGGCCCTGCCCGATGTTGGCGTGGCGGTCCTTGTGGGCGCCCACGCCCTCCTTCGAGTCGTTGGCGTGGATCAGCCTCAGCCGTCCCTCGCCCACCGTGTCCACCAGCAGGTCCAGCGTCTGCTTGGTCCCGCCCGGCTCCGCCAGATCGTGCCCGGCGGCGAAGACGTGGCACGTGTCCAGGCAGATCCCGAGCTTCGGATGGTGGTCGAGCGCCTCGAAGTACGGACCGAAGTCCCAGGTCCGCGAGCACAGCGAGGAACCCTGCCCGGCCGTGGACTCCAGCAGCAGGAACGGGTCGTCGTCGTGCACCAGCTCGTCCAGCAGCGGCAGCATGAACTCCCTGACCTGCGCGTACGCCGCCTCGCGCGGGCGCCCTCCGGTTGCCGAGCCCGTGTGGACGACCACGCCGAGCGCGCCGATCTCCCGGCCGCGGCGCAGCGAGTGCCGCAGCGACTCCACCGACTTCTCGACCGTCGCCTCGGTGTGCGAGCCGAAGTTGATCAGGTACGGGGCGTGCACGTACGCCGGGATCGACGAGGCCGCGCACTGCGCCCGGAACAGCTCGTCCTGCGCCGGGTTCCCGACCGGGGTGGCCCAGCCGCGCGGATTGGCCACGAAGACCTGGACGGCCTCCGCACCCATCTCCCGCGCGTACGTCAGCCCCACCGAGGCGAGTCCGCCGGCGACGGGGACGTGCCCGCCCACCGGATTGCGCATGGCCTGGTCCATCTGCCGCTACAGCCCCTTGGTCCGCACGACGATCGTGCTGCCCTCGGGGGCGCTCTGGCCGCCCGGCACCGACTGGGCGTCCACCGTGTTGCTGAAGGAGAGGAACGGACGCTCCACCTTCACCTTGAAACCGGCCGCCTCCAGAGTCTTGCGGGCCACGTCCGCCTCCAGGCCGGCCACGTTCGGCACCGGGACCTGCCGGGGGCCCTTGGACACGGTGAGCGTCACCGTGTCGCCGGTCGCGGCCTGGGAGCCGGCGCCGATCGACTGGTTGGCGACCGTACCGGCCTGGAACTGCGAGTTGACCTGTTCGGCGGCCGTCTCGACCTTGAAGCCGAGGTCCTGGAGGGCGGCCCGCGCCTGGTCGAGAGGCCGTCCGGCCACGTTCGGCACCAGCACCGGCCGGCCCTTGCTGACCACGAGCGCGACCGCCGTGTCGGGCGAGCGCTGCTGCCCGCCCGGCGGGTTGGTCTCGATCACCGAGCCCTGCGGGACGTCCTGGCTGAACGCCTGCGTGACCAGGCCGGGCGCCAGGTTGCTCTTCGCCAGCTCGGCCTTCGCGTCCTCCAGCGACTTGCCCTTCACATCCGGCACGATGGCGACCTCGGGGCCGCGCGAGACGGTGAGCACCACCGCGCCGTTGCCGCGGATGCGCTTGCCGCTCGCGGGGTCGGAGTTCATCACCGTCCCGCGGTCGAAGGAGTCGCTGAACTTCCGGTCGATCCGCTTCACGCCGAGGCCGGCCGCGGACAGCTCGGACCTGGCCTGCTCCTCGGTCTTCCCGAGCAGGTTGGGGACCTTCGTGAACTGGCCGGAGTTGATGTACCAGACCCCGGTGCCGAGACCGAGGACGAGCAGCACCCCGACGACGACGAGCAGGACGCCGCGCCGCGGTCTGCGCCGGGCCGGCGGCGCGGCCTCGGCCGACGGGGCCGGCGGGCGGTCCGGGAGGTCCAGCCGGGACGTGAGGTTCACGGGCGGCTGCTCCCCGGCAGGCCGCGGGATGACGCTGGTGCGGTCCTCGGCGGCGCTCCGCTCCTCGGCACGCGCCTGCGGGGGCACGGCGTCCAGCTCGGCGTCGCCGAGCCGCGAGCGGGCGTCGAGGGTCAGCCCGAGCAGGGCGGCGGCGTCGGAGGGGCGCAGCTCCAGATCGCGGGCGGTGGCGTACGCGACGAGCTCGTCCAGGCCGGCGGGCAGCCCCGGGACGGCGGCCGACGGCGGCGGCACGTCCTCGTGGAGGTGCCGGTAGAGCACCTGGGCGGCGGTGCCGCCGGTGTGCGGCTTGGAGCCGGTGAGCATCTCGTACAGGACGACACCGCAGGCGTAGACGTCCACGCGGGTGTCGCCCGTGCCGCTCTCGATCTGCTCGGGGGCGAGGTAGGAGACGGTGCCGAGGACCGGGCCGGTCGTGCTGGTCACCGAGTCGACGGACCGGACCAGCCCGAAGTCCGCCACCTTGACCCGGCCGTCGTCGCCGATCAGGACGTTCTCGGGCTTCATGTCGCGGTGCACGAACCCGGCCCGGTGGGCGGCTCCGAGCGCGGCCAGGACGGGTTCGAGGATGTCGAGGGCCGCACGGGGCCGGAGCGCGCCGCGCTCGCGGAGCACGTCGCGCAGCGTGCAGCCCGACACGTACTCCATGGCGAGGTACGTGTACGGCCCGTCGGTGCCCTGGTCGAAGACGGCGACGACGTTGGGGTGCGCGAGGCGGGCGATCGACTTGGCCTCGCGGATGAACCGGTCGACGAAACCGCCGTCGGCGGCGAGCGCCGGGTGCATCACCTTCAGCGCGAGCACGCGGTCGAGGCGGGTGTCGACGGCCCGGTAGACCGTGGCCATGCCACCGGCCGCGATGCGGGCGTCGACGCGGTAGCGGCCGTCGAGTGTCTGCCCGACGAGGGGGTCTTCCAGGGTCGTATCCACCCGGCGATTCTACGAGCGCGGCCCGGACTCCCGTCCCGGGTGGTGACGGTTGCAGCGCAGCTGTGACGTCCGGGCTCCCCTTTTGCTGCTCCGCCGGCTGCGGGGGTGCCGCTGTGCGGGGCTTGCTCCCGGCCCCGCCCTTCTCCCGTTCACCAGGGCATTCCCCGGACCCGTGCCGGTGCGGCGCCGGTGCGGGGGCCGGCCCCCGC
>NZ_JBEORW010000023.1:0-39942 GCF_040302565.1 Streptomyces sp. NPDC097981 | reverse complement strand
TCCCTCCAGGACGCTCTTCCGATCTGGCCGGCCCCCCCACCCCCCGCATCCCCGGCGTCCGAGGACCAGGTCCGGGCGGAGCCCGGGTTCGGGAAGGGGCGGGGGAGGAGCCCCGCCCCGCGTCGGCCGCACGCGGCGGCCGACGCGGTCAGAACGCCGGGCGTTCCGGGTCGAGGGCGGCGCGGCCCTCCGCGGGGGACGAGGCCTCCGCGAAGCGGCGCTGCGGGATGCGGCCCGCCCGGAAGGCCAGTCGCCCCGCCGACACGGCATCGCGCATGGCCGTCGCCATGAGGACCGGCGACTGGGCGCGGGTCACCGCCGAGGCCAGCATGACCGCGGAGCACCCCAGCTCCATCGCCAGCGCCGCGTCCGACGCGGTGCCCGCCCCCGCGTCCAGGATCACCGGCACGCCGGCCCGCTCCGTGATCAGCTCGAAGTTGTGCGGGTTGCGGATGCCCATCCCCGAGCCGATCGGCGACCCCAGCGGCATGATCGCCGCGCAGCCCGCGTCCTCCAGCTTGCGGGCCAGTACCGGGTCGTCGTTGGTGTACGGCAGCACGGTGAAGCCCTCGTCGACCAGGGTCTCCGCCGCGTCCAGCAGCTCCACCCCGTCCGGCAGCAGGGTCCGCTCGTCGGCCACGACCTCCAGCTTGACCCAGTCCGTGCCCAGCGCCTCCCGGGCGAGGCGTGCCGTCAGCACCGCCTCGCCCGCCGTGAAGCAGCCCGCCGTGTTCGGCAGGACCGCGATCCCGAGCCGGGTCAGCACCGACAGGACGGAGCCCTGGACCGTCGGGTCCAGCCGGCGCATCGCCACCGTCGTGAGCTCCGTACCGGACGCGATCAGCGCCCGTTCCAGGATGTCCAGGCTGGGCGCCCCGCCCGTCCCCATGATCAGGCGGGACGAGAAGGTCCGGCCGCCCAGCACGAAAGCGTCGTCCGCCATCGCGTTCAGCCTCCCTGCACGGCGGTGAGGATCTCGACCCGGTCGCCCTCGCCCACCGGCGTGAGCGGCCACTGCCCGCGCGGGACCACGGTCTCGTTCAGTGCGGCCGCGACGCCGGACGGGGCCGCGGTCAGGGTGGCGACCACCGCGTCGAGGGTGGTGCCGGCCGCGACCTCGCGCGGCTCGCCGTTGACGGAGATGGTCACGCGTACGACTCCTGACGTGCGGCGCTGAAACGGCGCGGGGTGAACGGGCGGGCGATCTCCGGCAGTGAGCCGGTGGTCAGCAGCTCCGCCATCACCTCGCCGGTGAGCGGGGTCAGCAGCACCCCGTTGCGGTAGTGCCCGGTGGCCAGGTGCAGGCCGGGCAGGTCGGTCGGGCCGAGCAGCGGGGCGTTGTCCGGGGAGCCGGGCCGCAGCCCGGCCCGGGTCTCGGCAAGCGGCAGTTCGGTGATGCCGGGCACCAACTCGTGGGCGTCGCGCAGGAGCTCGTACACCCCGCCCGCGGTGACCGTCGTGTCCCAGCCGAGTTCCTCGCTGGTGGCGCCGATGACCAGCTCGCCGTTCTCGCGCGGCACCAGGTACACGTGGCTGCCGCGGACCACCGCCCGTACCGTCCGCGACAGGAACGGCGCGTACGCCGGCGGCACCGCGAGCCGCAGCACCTGCCCCTTCACCGGGCGTACGGGAGGGAGGACCTCCGCCGGTACGCCGGCCAGCCGGCCGCTGAGCGAGCCCGCGGCCAGGACCACCTGGTCCGCGTGCAGCTCCGTACCGTCGTCGAGCCGTACGCCGACGGCCCGGTCGGCGGTGGTGAGGAGCAGCTCGGCACTCGCCCGGCGGATCTGCACGCCGGCCTCCTCGCAGGCGGCCAGCAGCGCGGCCGCCAGCCGGCGCGGATCGACCTGGTGGTCGCCGTCCACGCGCAGCCCGCCGCGTACGCCCGGGGCCAGCATCGGCTCCAGGCGGCGGCACTCGCGGCCGGTGAGCCATTCGGACTCCAGGCCGCAGCGGCGCTGGAGGGCGTGCAGCTCGCGCAGGTGCAGCCGGTCGTCGGCGTCCAGGGCCACGGCGAGCGTGCCGCAGGCGCGGTAGCCGATGTCCATCCCGCCGCTGGCGTCGGCCAGCTCCGCGGCGAACTCGGGGTAGCGGGCGGCGGAGGCGAGGTTGAGGCCCAGCAGGGTCTCCTCGCCGTAGTGCAGTTCGGTGACGGCGGCGAGCATGCCGGCCGCGACCTGCGCGGCGCCGCCGCCGGGCGCCGGATCGGCGAGCACGGTCCGCAGCCCGCGCCGGGCCGCCCGCCAGGCGGTCACCAGCCCGATGATCCCGCCCCCGATGACGAGGACGTCGGATCCCCGGTCGGATCCCTTCAGAGATGAGTGCATGGGCGTCCAGCCCCTCCCTTCGCCGGCATGACCCGGATCAGGTTCGTACGGTCGGAGGCCGCTCAGCCTCCCTCTCAGCCCGGTGCGCCCGGACTCCCGCGATAGGTACGACGGCCAGACTAACCCCGGCGCCGGGGCCGGGTAAGGCTGCCTCCCCGAGCCGCCGGTCCTGACTGTGCGTCAGATCGCTAGGCTGGGCGGTGTGAGCGATCAGACGGAACAGACTCAGAGCGGCGTCGTCATCGTCGGCGCCGGAATGGCCGGGGTGCAGACCGCGGTCGCCCTTCGGGAGCAGGGCTGGAGGGGCCCCGTGACCCTGCTGGGGGCCGAGCCCCACCAGCCCTACGACCGGCCCCCGCTGTCCAAGGCGGTGCTGCTCGGCGAGGCCGAGAACTCCGCCTTCGACGTGGACTTCGAGGGGCTGGGCATCGAGCTCCGGCTCGGTGTGGAGGTCACCGGGCTGCGGGCCGCCGAGCGCGAGCTGGACACCGAGGCGGGGCCGGTCCCGTACGAGGTGCTCGTGCTGGCCACCGGCGCCGAACCACTGACGCTGCCAGGGTCCGAGGGCGTCCCGGGCGTGCACCTGCTGCGCACCCTGGACGACGCGGCCCGGCTGCGGCCGGTGCTGGCCCAGGCGCCGGCGACCGTGGTCGTCGGGGCGGGCTGGATCGGCGCCGAGTTCGCCACCGCCGCGCGCGAGGCGGGCTGCGCGGTGACGGTGGTCGAGGCGGCGGACCGGGTGCTGGCCGGGGCACTGCCGGCGGAGGTCGCGGCGCCCATGGCCCGGTGGTACGAGGAGGCGGGGGCGGCCCTGCTGACCGGGGCCAAGGTGGCCTCGGTGGACTCCGGGCGGGTCCTGCTCGCGGACGGGCGGGAGCTGCCGGCGGGCGCGGTGGTCGTGGGCATCGGAGCCCGGCCGGCAACCCGGTGGCTGGCGGACTCGGGGGTCGAGCTCGGCCCGGACGGCTCGGTCATGGCGGACGCGTACCTGCGGACCTCCCTGCCCGGGGTGTACGCGGTCGGCGACTGCGCGTCGTTCCCGTCGGGGCGCTACGGGGCGCGGCTGCTGGTGCACCACTGGGACAACGCCCTCCAGGGGCCGCGGGTGGTCGCGGCGAACATCCTTGCGGGGGCTCCGGCCCAGGTCTACGACCCGGTGCCGTACTTCTGGTCGGAGCAGTTCGGGCGCTTCGTGCAGTACGCCGGGCACCACGCCGAGGCGGACGAGCTGAAGTGGCGCGGGGATCCGGCCGAGGCGGCGTGGTCGGTGTGCTGGCTGCGGGCCGGTGTGCTGGTCGCGGTCCTGGCGGTGGGGCGGCCGCGGGACCTGGCGCAGGGGCGGAAGCTGATCGAGACGGCCGCGCCCGTGGACCCGGCCAAGGTCGCCGATCCCGCCACGCCCCTGAAATCGGCGCTGGTCTAGGGCCTGCGCGCCGGGTGTGGTGGGGCCGCCGGGACCCGGACGGGTCGGCTCGGGTACCGGCGGTCAGTCCGAGATGGCAGGCTTGTGTCCGTGACCGAGATTGACGCAAAGATCGATGCCCTTGTTCCCGCCTGGCTCTACCTCCCCGACATCGCGGAGATGCTCGACATCGAAGTGACCCGGGTCCGCCAGCTGGTCAAGGAAGGTCAGCTGATCGCCGTACGCCGCGGCGAGAACCGCGCGCTGCAGGTGCCCGCCCCCTTCATCGACGGCGACAAGGTCGTCAAGGGCCTCGCAGGCCTGCTGACCGTGCTCCGCGACGACGGTTTCTCCGACGAGGAGATGCTGGAGTGGCTCTTCACCGCCGACCCGACCCTGCCCGGCACGCCCGTCCAGGCGCTGAGCGAGAATCGCGGCACGGAGGTGAAGCGCCGCGCTCAGGCGCTCGCCCTCTGACCCGAGCCGCCTGACCCATCCGCGGTGCGCGGACCCTGGACGGCCCGCGCACCGCTCCCACCACGGGGGTACCCATGTCCGCGAACGCCCAGCTGTCCGACGCCCGGCTCTACCTGTGCACGGACGCACGCAAGCGGCAGGGGGACCTCCCCGAGTTCCTCGATGCGGTCCTGGCCGGCGGTGTGGACATCGTCCAGCTCCGGGACAAGGGCATGGAGGCCGGCGAGGAGCTCGAACACCTCCAGGTGTTCGCCGAAGCTGCCCGCCGGCACGGCAGGCTCCTCGCGGTGAACGACCGCGCCGACGTCGCCCACGCCATCGGCTCCGACGTCCTGCACCTGGGCCAGGGCGACATCCCGGTCCCCGCCGCCCGCGCGATCCTGGGCGGGGGAGTCCTGATCGGCCGGTCCTGCCACGCCGAGTCCGAGGTCGACGCCGCCGTCGCCGAGCCCGGCGTGGACTACTTCTGCACCGGCCCGTGCTGGCCCACCCCCACCAAGCCCGGACGGTACGCCCCCGGCCTCGGGCTGGTCCGGTACGCGGCCTCGCTGGCCCCAGCCCGCCCCTGGTTCGCCATCGGCGGCATCGACGCCGGCAACCTCGACGAGGTCCTCGACGCCGGAGCCACCCGCATCGTGGTCGTCCGTGCCCTGACCGAGGCCTCCGACCCCGGCGCGGCCGCCGCCGACCTGGCCAAGCGGGTCCACGAGCGCGTCTCCGCATAGGTGTCCAGAAACGTGTCCAAAAGACGGACACGGCTTCGGTGTCCGCGAAGGCACGTCTAACCTGCCCGTATGGCCCTTGGTACCGCTTCCACCCGTACGGACCGTGCACGCACGGTCCGCGACCTGATGGCGTCCGGGAGCCCGTCGTACTCCTTCGAGTTCTGGGCCCCCAAGACGGAGAAGGGCGAGCGCAACCTCTGGAACGCGCTGCGCCGGATCGAGGCGGTGGGCCCGAGTTTCGTCTCCGTGACCTACGGGGCCGGCGGCTCCACCCGCGGCGGCACCGTCAAGGCCACCCAGGAGATCGCCGCCGACACCACCCTGACCCCCGTCGCGCACCTCACCGCCGTCGACCACTCCGTCGCCGAGCTGCGCCATGTGATCGGCCAGTTCGCCGACGCCGGCATCCGCAACATGCTCGCCGTGCGCGGCGACCCGCCGGGCGACCCCATGGGTCCGTGGGTGGCGCACCCCGAAGGCGTGCACTACGCCGCCGACCTGGTCCGGCTGCTCAAGGAATCCGGCGACTTCTGCGTGGGCGTCGCGGCTTTCCCCGAAATGCACCCGCGCTCGGACGACTGGGACACGGACATCCGTCACTTCGTGGACAAGTGCCGTGCCGGTGCCGACTATGCGATCACCCAGATGTTCTTCGATCCGGAGAATTATCTGCGGCTGCGCGACAGTGCCGAGAAGGCGGGCTGCGAGACCCCGATCATCCCCGAGGTCATGCCTGTTGTGGGCATCAAGCAGCTCGACCGGCTGCCACAACTCAGCAACGCAGTCTTCCCCGCAGCCGTGAAAGAGCGCATGCTCGCGGTCAAGGACGATCCGGCCGCTGTACGCTCCATTGGGATCGAGTTCGCAACGGAGTTCTGCGCGCGGCTGCTGTCCGAGGGTGTCCCGGGGCTGCACTTCATCACGCTGAACAATTCCACGGCGACTCTCGAGATCTACGAGAACCTGGGCCTGCACCAGCGGGCCTGATCGGCCGTTCCCGGGGCGGCCGTACCGAGGGGTGCCACGCATGGGAATGACGGTCCTCTACATCGCGTTCGGTTTCGTCGCGCTGTGGCTGCTTGCCGAGGTCCTGATGCAGTACAAGGCCCGGCTGCGCTGGCGCCTGCTCGCGTTCGCCGGGTTCCTGGGCGTGGTCGCCGGGGTGGTGCTGCCGTCGGTGCCGGTCATCGGCGCCGGTGCGGCCGCGTTCGCCCTCGGCCAGACCCTGGTGACTCTCTCCTTCCGCAAGGGCTTCGAGGCCGGCTGGGCGCTGCGCAAGGGCGGCAAGCCCGTACGCCAGACCCGGCGCCGCCGGGCGGGCGGTCCGCGCCCCGAGCCCGCGCTGGAAGTGACCGCGCTGGAGTACGAGTCCGACGGGGCGACCGACCGTGACGGGGCCGGCGCGTCCGGCGAGGAGCAGCCGGAGCCCCGGTTCCACGCCGCGACCGAGGAGTTCTACAGCCCGGAGCCGCTGCCCGAGGACACCGGGTCGTACGGGATACAGAGCTTCGCCCCCACCGCCGACGCGGGGCAGACGGCGGCATTCGCCCCGCCGTCCACGGCCGAGCAGGACGCCCACCAGTACGCCTCCTACTACGGAGCCCAGGGCTACGACCAGCAGCCCCAGGGCGGCTACGACTACTCCGCGGGCTATCCGGCGGGCGGCGACCAGCAGGTCTACGCCGCCTATTCGGACCCGTACATCGGCACCGGCGGCGCCGTCATCCCGCAACAGCCGTACGACTACACGCCGTACGCCGGCTACTCCGCCGCCGACCCGTACGTCAGCGCGGGCGGGCAGCAGCAGTACTCCATGGACACCCCGCCCGGCGGGGTGTGGGTGCCGCAGCAGCGGTCCACCGAAGGGGCCGCGCCCTACCCGGGTGACGACCAGCCCCCGTACCCGCAGCAGCAGCCCCAGCAGTACCCGTACCAGGGCTCCGGCGAGTACGAGCAGTACCGCTACTGAGGCCGGTCTCCCCCGGGTCCGTTCACCGGGGGCGCCCCCTCACCGGGAGCCGCGGAACTCCGCGCCCTCCACGATCAGTCCGGCCACCAGGGCCCCGGTCATCCCGGCGTGCGCCAGCCCGCCGCCGGGGTGCGCCCAGCCGCCCGCGAGGAACAGCCCCGGCAGGGCGGTCGTGTTGGCGGGGTAGAGCATCCGGCCGCCGGCTCCGGCGAGCGCGGGCGGGGGCACCGCGCCGCCCAGCGCGCCGGTGTCCGCCTCGATGTCCGCGGGCGTACGCGACTGTGTCCACAGCAGCCGCTCGCGCAGTCCGGGCACGGCCCGGGCGGCCAGGTCCAGCAGCTCCTCCGCGCGGGGCGCAGCGGAGCCCCCGGGGCCGCAGAGGGCGCTCACGGTGACCGCCTCGTGGTCCGCGTCGGGCCGGACGGCGGGGTCGTCGGGGCGCAGCACGGTCAGCTGGGCGCCCGGGGAGTGCACCAGGGTGCGGTGGACGGCGTCCGCGGGACGGGCGCCGCGCAGCGCGAGCAGCAGGGTGAGCCGGCCGGCCACCCCCGGCCCGCGGGCCGGGGCGCCGCCGGCCGGCAGCGGGGCCCGCAGCTGCCGCGGGTCGACCCCGCAGACCACGAGGTCGGCGGCGGCCTCGGAGCCGTCGGCGAGCAGCAGCCCGGCCGCCCGGCCGTCCCGTTCCAGGACCTCCCGCACCGGTGAGTCGAAGACGAAGGAGACCTTTCGCTCCCGGCAGCGCTCGTACACGGCGGTGGCCAGCTCCCGCATCCCGCCGCGCACGTACCAGCTGCCGAAGGTCTGCTCCATGTACGGCAGGACGGCCGCCGAGGCGGGTGCGGTCGCCGGGTCGAGCCCGTACGCCCGCACCCGGGCGGCCAGCAGCTCGCCGAGCTGCCCGCCCAGCTCGCGCCCGGCCACCTCGGCGAGGGTTGGCGGGCGGCGGCGCAGCAGGCCGCTCTTGCGCACCGCGGGGTACGGATCGCCGCCCAGCACCTGCCAGTCGGGGCGCAGCGGCTCCTCCAGCAGGGGGCGGCGGGTGGCGTTCCAGGCATCCCGGGCCCGGCCCAGGACCTCGTTCCAGCGGTCGCCGGCCCCTGCGCCGAAGGCCTGGTCGAGGACGGCGGCGGCGCCGCCGCGGGAGCCGCCGGGGAGGGTGACGGTGGTGCCGTCGGCGAGGACGTGCCGCACGGCCGGGTCGGCCTGGACCAGCTCGACGCAGTCCTCCAGGGGCCGCTTGCCGGTCTTGACGAACAGGTCGCGGTAGACGGCGGGCAGGTGCAGCAGACCGGGCCCGGTGTCGAACGCGAAGCCGTCGCGTGCGTACCGGCCGACGGAGCCGCCGTACGTGGGCCCGCGCTCGTACACCGTCACCTGGTGCCCCGCCACGGCCAGCCGGGCCGCCGTAGCCATCGCGCCCATGCCGGCGCCGATCACCGCAATTCGTGCCATGCCGATGACCCTATCGAGCGGGAACGGGCGAGGTCAGCGGGGTGGCACCGCGGCCGCTCCGGCCGCCTGCCGGTCCCCTGCGGCGACCCTCTTCTCCTGGCGGCGCTGGGCCCGGCGGCGCAGGAAGCGGCGGATCCGGGTCCAGAGGAACACGAGTACGGCCAGACCGGAGGCGAGCAGGAGGGCCGCGATGATCGCGGCGGCCGCGGGGTGGAAGACGGCGAAGACGACGATGCCGGCCACGCCCAGGTCCTCGGCGGTGCTCAGCGCGATGTTGCTGAACGGCTCCGGCGAGGTGTTGACGGCCATGCGGGTGCCGGCTTTGACGAAATGGCTGGCCAGCGCGGTGGAGCCGCCGATCGCGCCGGCGGCGATGTCGGAGAGCGAGCCGCTCTGGCCGGCCAGCAGTGCGCCGACCACGGCCCCGGACACCGGGCGGATCACGGTGTGCACCGTGTCCCAGACCGAGTCCACATACGGGATCTTGTCGGCGACGGCCTCGCAGAGGAACAGCACCGCGGCGACGATCAGCACGTCGGTGCGCTGGAGGGACGCGGGGACCTCGTCGGTCAGTCCGGTCGTGCCGAGGACGCCGAGCAGGAGGACCACGGCGTACGCGTTGATCCCGCTGGCCCAGCCGCTGGTGAAGACCAGGGGGAGCACACTCACCGGCCCATCATGCCGCAGGACGGGCGGACCGGGGAGGGGGGATCGGCAGAACAGAGACGTGAGGGGACGGCCGCCGTACGGCGACCGTCCCCTCACCCGTGTATGCGGGGGGCTACTGCCCCTGTTCGTCGCGGCGGCGCTGCCACCGCTCCTCGATGCGGGTCATCATCGACCGACGCTGTCGGCTGCGGCCGTGGGCCGAACCGCCTGTACTGCCGGAGACGGGCTGCTCGCCGGGCTTGGGTGCCTTGCGCCAACCGGTGACCACGAGGACCGTACAACCCAGCATGACGAGGAATCCCACCACGCTGACCCAGAGTACGTTCGGAATGATCACACCGGTCATGAGGAGCGCGATACCCACCACAATGCCTGCGACTGCCTGGTAGACCCGTCGCCGGGTGTACGTACGCAGTCCGCTTCCCTCAAGCGCTGTCGCGAACTTGGGATCTTCGGCGTACAGCGCTCGCTCCATCTGCTCGAGCATTCGCTGCTCGTGCTCCGAGAGCGGCACGGGAGTCCTCCTCATCCGTCGGTCGCGGGGGGTGGCGACCAGGGGTCCCCTTCAGGATAGGCGGGGAATCGCCCCCGTGATACCCGCCCTTTGCGCAAGGTGCCAAAACAATGCCCGAAGAAGGCGCAACCGGAAAAGGCGTCGCCCGGGCAGTACCTTGCGCAAAACCGTACCGCCGGGTGGGCGGTCGGTGAGGCGCTTATTCCCCAACGGCCCGTCCACCATGCCGGTCACTGACCACGATCATACGGGGACGGCCGCCGGATCGGAGGGTGTCCGGCGTACTCCCTGAGCGGAACCCCGCAGATCAGGCGTGCTTCCCGGCCGGAGGCTTCTCGCCGAGGACGTGCAGCTGGGTGGCGACCGCGTGGAAGGCGGGCAGCTCGGCGGCGGCCTCCTCCAGGCGCAGCAGCGCCTCGACCGCGCCCGGCTCGGTGTCGACCAGGACGCCGGGGACGAGGTCGGCGAAGACGCGGACCCCGTGCACCGCGCCGACCTCCAGGCCGGCCCCGCCCACCAGCTCGGCGAGCTGCTCGGCGGTGAAGCGGCGAGGCACCGGGTCGCCCGCGCCCCAGCGGCCGGCCGGGTCGGTGAGCGCCGTACGGGCCTCGGTGAAGTGGCCGGCGAGCGCGCGGGCCAGCACGGCCCCGCCGAGGCCCGCGCCCAGCAGGCTGAGCGTGCCGCCGGGGCGCAGGGCGGCGACCGCGTTGGCCACGCCCTCGGCCGGGTCGTCCACGTACTCCAGCACGCCGTGGCAGAGCACCACGTCGTAGGCGTCGCGCTCGACGACGTCCAGCAGGCCCTGGGCGTCGCCCTGTACCCCGCGGACCAGGTCGGCCACCCCGGCCTCGGCGACGCGGCGCTCCAGCCCGAACAGCGCGTTCGGGCTGGGGTCGACCACGGTCACCCGGTGGCCCAGCCGGGCCACCGGCACGGCGAACTTGCCGGTGCCGCCGCCGGTGTCGAGCACGTCCAGCACATCCCGCCCGGTCGCCTTCACCCGGCGGTCGAGGGCCTCCTTGAGGACCTCCCACACCACGGCGGTGCGAAGCGAGGCACGGGGGCGGGAAGTGTCCGACACGGCTGATGACTCCTCGGCGCGACAAGGGTGAGAGATACGTGCCCCACCCTATTGCCTGGGCGATGCCGTGCCGCTCACCCCGGGCAGCTCAGCCCGCGTCCGCGGCCTCCGGGTGCTCCGGGCGGGGCTGCGGCAGCGTCGGCGCGACCGGCTGGAGGGCGAGCATCCGCTCGACCAGCCGCAGGAACATCTCCACGGCGCGCACCAGATCGTCCGCGTCCCGGACCGTCGCCGCGTCGCGTATCCCCGCCTCGGCCCGCGCCCGGCGTTCCGCGCCGGAGGCGAACAGTGCGCTCCACTCCGTCAGCTCCGGCGCTATCTCCGGCAGTACCTCCCACGCGCTGCGGATCCGGGGCCGGCGCCGCGCGCCGGCCGGCTCGGGCCGCCCGCGTGCGGCGAGCACGGCCGCGGCGGTGCGCAGCGCGGCGAGGTGGGCGGTGGCGTACCGCTCGTTGGGCCGGGTCAGCCGGGCGGCCTCGGCCAGGCCGGCGCGGGCCTTGGCGAGCAGATCGAGCGCGGCCGGAGGCGCTGCCGACCTGCGCGGGACGGGGTGGACAGGGGACGGGGACGGTGTGGCCATGACGAACCTCCTGTCGTTGCGTACTGCTGTGTCTGTGTTTGTGCCTGTCCCCATCGTGACGGTCGCCACTGACAATCGCTCTGACCTGCTGATTTGCCCTCTTTTCCCGGTCAACTACCCCCCTGTGCCGATGTGGCGGGTCCAAAGGTGCTAGTTTTTGAACTGACCAGTCAGTCCAAAAGAAGGGGGGCGGCGTGGACAGCCCGCACGGTGCGGCCGTCAAAGCCGAGAACTTCGGACTCAAGGGCCCGCGCGGCTGGGTGTTCCGGGGAATGGGCCTCGACGCGCGGCCCGGCTCGCTCATCGCGGTCGAAGGCTCCTCCGGCAGCGGCCGGACCTGCCTGCTCCTCGCCCTCACCGGACGCATGAAGGCCACCGAGGGCCACGCCGAGATCGCCGGCCACCGGCTGCCGCGGCACATGGCCGCGGTCCGCAAGATCGCCGCCCTCGGCCCGGTCGCCGGGGTCAACGAACTCGACCAGTCCCTCACCGTCGCCGAGCAGCTGCGCGAGGGCGCACTGCTCCAGCGCCGCTACGAGGGACCCGTCCGCGCCCTGCTGCGCCCGCGCGGCGAGCGCCGCGCCACCGCCGAGACCCGGATCGAGGACGCCCTGGCCGCCGCCGGGCTGGACCTCGCCACGCTGCCCAAGGGTCCGCGCACCTCCGTACGGGACCTGGAGCGCCTGGAGGCGATCCGGCTGTCCGTGGCCATCGCCCTGCTGGGCTCGCCGCGGCTGCTGGCCCTCGACGACCTGGACCTCAAGCTCTCGGACGCCGAACGGGCCGAGGCCTGGACCCTGCTGCGCTCGATCGCGGCCCGCGGGACCACCGTCCTCGCGGTGTGCAGCGAGGCGCCGGACGACGTGACGGTCCTGCGCACGGGCGCCGCCCAGGCCGAGCCCGCGGCCGCCGCGCCCGGCACCGGCGAGAAGACCGGACCCGCCGAAGACACCGGCACGACCGAAGACACCGAAGACACGAAGGGGGCGGACGATGCGCTCTCCGAAGCTGGCCGCGCTTGAGCTGAAGCGGTTCGGGCGGGGGAAGCTGCCCGTGGCCGCTCTCATCGCGCTGCTCCTGCTGCCGCTGCTGTACGGCGCGCTGTACCTGTGCTCCTTCTGGGACCCGTACAAGAACCTGAACAAGGTGCCCGTCGCCCTCGTCAACGCGGACACGGGCGCCACTGTCGACGGCAAGCGCATCGACGCCGGCGGTGAGATCGCCGGGAAGCTCCACGACAGCAAGACCTTCGACTGGCGCGAGGTCAGCGCCGACGAGGCGGCCGAGGGAGTGGAAAAGGGGAAGTACTACCTCTCCCTCACCATGCCCGCCGACTTCAGCACGAAGATCACCTCCAGTGCGGGCGCCGACCCCGCCACCGGTGCGCTCCAGGTCCGTACGAACGATGCGAACAACTACATCGTCGGGTCGATCTCGCGCACCGTCTTCTCCGAGGTCCGCTCCGCGGCGTCCGCCAATGCCTCCCGCGGCTTCCTCGACAAGATCTTCCTCTCCTTCTCCGACCTCCACGACAAGACCGCCCAGGCCGCCGACGGGGCCGACCAGCTCAAGGACGGGGCCGGCAAGGCCCAGCAGGGAGCCAAGGACCTCGCCGAGGGTCTGGACACGGCGGAGGAGAAGACCGGCGAGCTCACCGGCGGGCTGAAGAAGCTCGACTCGGCCGCCGACAAGCTGGAGACCGGGTCGAAGACCATCGCCGACGGCACCCAGACCCTCGCCGACAAGGTCAACGGCGCCGCCTCCAAGGCCCGCCCGTTCCTCAAGGACCCCCGGCAGATCGCCGACACGGCCGTCCTCGTCGCGGACACCGCCAAGGTGGTCAACAACCACCTCGCGACCTTCGCCAGGAAGGCCCCGGCCGCCGCCACCGTCACCCAGCGGGTCTCCACCGCCGCCTCCGACGTCTACGCCAAGGCCTGCACCGCCGCCGCCCAGCCGGTGCCCGCCACCTGCCCTCAGCTGAAGAAGCTCAAGGAAGACGCCGCCGAGGGCGCCCAGCTGGCCGGCGACGTCAACACCCTCGTCAAGGATTCGGGCGGTGACCTCGGTACGCTCCGCGGGCAGCTGACCGACCTCGAAAAGCAGGCCCGCGCACTCGCCGCGGCCGCCCCCGGACTCTCCTCCGACCTCGACGCGGCCGTCGCCAAGGTCGATGCCCTCAACGCCGGCGCCCACAAGGTCGCCAGCGGCATGGCCCGGCTGCACACCGGCCTCGGCACCGCCGCCGACGGCTCCGGCGCCCTCGGCGACGGCGTCGGCAAGCTCGGCGACGGAGCCCACCGCCTCGACGGCGGCATGTACAAGCTCATCGACGGCACCGGCGAGCTCGCCGGCGGCCTGCACGACGGCGCCGGCAAGATCCCGGACTACGACCAGCAGCAGCGCGACGCCCGCACCCAGGTCATGGCCGACCCGGTGAAGCTCGCCAACCAGTCGCTGCACAAGGCGCCCAACTACGGCACCGGCTTCGCGCCGTACTTCATCCCGCTCTCCCTCTGGGTCGGCGCGATGGTCGCCTACATGCTCATCGCACCGCTGAACCGGCGGGCCCTGGCCGCCGGCGCCTCGCCCTGGCGGATCGCCTTCGCCGGCTGGCTGCCCGTGGTGGGCATCGGCGTCCTGCAGGTGGCCGCGCTGATGTCCGTACTGCACTGGGGCCTCGGCCTGGAGATGGCACGCCCCGCGCTCGCCATAGGTTTCCTCTCGCTGGCCACCGCCTGCTTCGCCGCGATGGTCCAGTGGCTCAACGCGAAGTTCGGGGCCGCCGGGCGGATCCTGGTCCTCGTCGTGCTGATGCTGCAGCTGACCTCGGCGGGCGGCACGTATCCCGTCCAGACCAGCCCCGCCTTCTTCAACTGGATCCACCCGTACCTGCCGATGACCTACATCGTCGAGGGACTGCGCCGCCTCATCTCCGGCGGCGACCTCACCCGGGTCTGGGTGGGCTGCGGGGTCCTGGTGGCCTTCACCGCGGGCTCCCTCGCCCTCACCTCGCTCGCCGCCCGCGGCAAGCAGGTGTGGACGATGGACCGGCTGCACCCGGAACTGAGCCTGTAGGGAGCGGTTGACCTGTGAGAATCAGCACCATGGACAGCAGCAGCACCGGTACCGGCGGCAGCCGCCGGCAGGCCACCCGGCAGAAGCTCTACGAAGCGGCCGTCACGCTCATCGCCGAGCAGGGCTTCTCCGCGACGACGGTCGACGAGATCGCCGAGCGGGCGGGCGTCGCGAAGGGCACCGTCTACTACAACTTCGCAAGCAAGAACGAACTCTTCGAGGAGCTGTTGCGGCACGGCGTCGGCCTGCTGACGGCCTCGCTGCGCGCCGCGGCCGAGGAGACCGAGCAGCGGGGCGGCAGCCGCGTCGAGGCGCTCGACGCGATGATCCGGGCCGGTCTCGTCTTCATCGACCGGTACCCGGCCTTCACCCAGCTCTACGTCGCCGAGCTGTGGCGGACCAACCGGGCGTGGCAGTCCACGCTGATGGTGGTCCGCCAGGAGGCGGTGGCCGTCGTGGAGACGGTGCTGCGGGAAGGCGTGGAGCGCGGGGAGCTCAGCGCGGAGATCGACGTGCCGCTCACGGCCGCCGCGATGGTGGGCATGGTGCTGGTGGCCGCGCTGGACTGGCAGTCGTTCCAGAGCGAGCGGTCGCTGGACGACGTGCACTCGGCGCTGTCGCTGCTGCTGCGGGGGCGGGTCAGCGGGAACCGCTGAGGCGGCCCCATGCCCCCCGATCGGCGGTGCCGCGGTGCGCAGGGACGGCGTAGAACTGGTGGCGCCGGCCGCGCTCCGCGTGCCGCCGCGTCTGAGTACGTGTACCTAGGCGCGGAAATGAGTACGTGCGCGGATGGGCCCCCGCCTGCGCGGACGCCAGACTGGGGTCAACGGACAGGGACCCGGTCCGGACCGCCGACACGGGGCGGCAGGTGCGGGCCGGGTGCCTTCGCCGTGAGCAGGGGGATGCAGCGCGGCGGGGCTCGGGGGGATCGAGCCTCGCCGCGTCTGCGCGTTCGCGGCCGCCCCGGTCAGCTGCCCGGGCCCTGACCGGCCGGCCGGTCAGCCGCGGCCGCGGAGGGGGAGGCGGGAGCGGGTGCGGGCGAGGGCGCCCGCGGCCCGGTCCGCCACGGCCGACCAGCGGGCCGCCGCCGACCAGCGCAGGCGGACCGCCGAGCGGGGGAGGAGCAGCGCCCGCAGCCGGGAGCCGCGGCTCACGGACCCGAGCAGGGCGGCACGCGCCAGCAGGACGTCCGCCGCCAGGTCCCCGTACGGGGCCTCCGCGCCGGGCGGGGCGTACAGCGCCCGCTCCACCGCCCCCGCGACCCGGTGCACCGCATCCGCCGCTTCCGGCTCCAGCCGGCCCAGCACCACCACACGGGCCGCCGCCCGCCGGGGCGACAGGGCTCCGTCGGGGGCGATGCCCACGTCCCAGGCCGCGTCGCCCAGTTCCTGCCAGGCCGGCAGTACGCCGCCCGCCGCCAGCCGGCGCCCCCGCACCCGCGTCCGCCACAGCAGCGGCAGCAGGGGGAGGGCCAGTGCGGCCAGCACCGGCAGGGTCCAGCCCAGCACCGTGGACAGCGACGGGCCGCCGCCCCCGGAACCCGCGTTCTGGTGCGCCGCCGCAGCCCCGCACTCGCCCAGCTTCTTCAGCTCCGGCGGGCAGGCATCGGCCTTCGACGGCGCCGCCGACGGCTGCGTCGCACCCTGCGAGGGCACCGGCGCCGGCGCGGACGGCTGGGCCGCCGGGGCCTCGGCCCGGGAGTAGTCCGGAATCGAGATGCCCTGGCGCGGCGTCGGCTCGAACCGGGTCCAGCCCACGCCCTCGAAGTACAGCTCAGGCCATGCGTGCGCGTCCCGCATCGACACGTTCACGCTGCCGTCCGACTGCTTCTCGCCGGGGGTGAACCCCACCGCGACCCGTGCCGGGATCCCGAGCGAGCGCGACATCGCGGCCATCGAGAACGCGAAGTGGACGCAGAACCCCTCCTTGTCCGCGAGGAACCGGGCGATGGCCTGTGGGCCCGTACCCGAGGCCACCTTCGTGTCGTAGCGGAATCCGCCGTTCACGGCAAAGTAGTCCTGGAGTTTCACCGCCCTCGTGTAGTCGTCCTTCGAGCCCTTCGTGACCTGGCGGGCCGTATCGGCGACCACAGGCGGCAGATTGTCCGGAATCTTCGTGTACTCGGCCTTGATCGCCGGATTCGGCTCCGGCGCCGCCTGCAGCTGCACCGCCGTCGGCCGCAGCAGCAGGCTGCGCACCGTGTACATGGCGCCCTGGACGTTCTGGAACTTGTCCTTGCCCAGCTGGTCCCCGACCAGGGTCCGGCCGGCCGGCTCGAAGCGCCACTTGCCGGGGATGTCCACGGCCGTCGCCGGGTACGGCATCGGCAGATAGCGCTGCGCGTACGTGTCCGCAGCCGAGATGCTCGTCCGCACCTCGGTCCCGGTCGCCCGGACCTGCTCGCCCAGCCCCGGCGGGGTCGGCATCCGTTCCGGCACATCGGTCAGGGTGCGCCCGGAGGCCTCCCACTTGACGCCGTTGAACTCGTCCAGCGCCAGGATCCGCAGGTACTGCTCGCCGAGTTGCGGACTGTCCGTGCGGTACTTCAGCACCACCCGGTTGTCCTGCGTGTTCAGGCTGCCCTGGAGGGAGACCAGCGGGTTGACCGCGGAGATCGTCCCGCCGACGCCCGTGCCGCCGCCCTCGGCCTCGCCCTGCGCACCCAGCAGCCCGCCGCCGAGCGCGGGCAGCACCGCCGGCACCACCAGCGCGATCCCCAGCGCCACGGCGCCGATCCGCCGCCCGGTGCGGACGGGGGCCTGCGCCTGGCCCGAGCCCGCACCGCCGCCCCCGTACCCCGAGGCCGCCGACACCCGCCCGTCCGGGGCCGCGCCGAAGACCCGGCCCCACTGGGCGAGCCGGTCGCGGCCCTCGGCCAGCAGCAGCAGCAGGTAGCCGCAGCCGGCCAGCAGGAAGGAGACCGCGGTGGACCCGGCGCCGCCGGAGAGCCCCGCGGCGACCGAGTACAGCGCGAGCAGCGGCAGCCCGGCCGCGGCAGCGGTCCGCAAGGTCACCGCCAGCAGGTCCACCAACAGCCCGATCAGCAGCACCCCGGCCAGCAGCAGCAGCCGGATGCCGTCCGTCAGCGGCGCCGGTATCGCGAACTCGCCGACGTCCTGCACGCCGCGCCGGAACAGGGCGCCGGTGTCCGTCACCAGATAGGCCATCGGCCCGGTCCCGGTGGACTCGCCCTTGCCCGCGAACAGGAAGACGAGCACCAGCAGCGACACCAGGGCCTGTGCGGCCACGGTGAGCGTGCGCCCCAGTGGCACCCGCCGGACCCCGGCGCCCACCCCGCTCTGCACGGCCAGCAGGACCGCCGCCTGCAGCAGCCAGCCCGCCGAGTCCACGAGCGAGGCCAGCGACCACGAGGTGAGCAGCGTCGCCAGCATCGCGAAGAGCGTCACGCGCGCCCGCCCGCTCATCCCCAACCTCCGGAAGTACCCGTGCCGAGCGGTGCGTTCCCGGCCTGGCGCCACAGCTCCCCGAACGCCACCCCGGGCGGCGCGGCCAGCGCCGTCCAGCCCGCGTCGCGCAGCCTGCGCACCCGTGCCTCCACCTGCGAGGGCCGCCCGGCCCAGAGCGCGGAGTCCAGTACGAAGGCCACCGCGCCCCCGCAGCGTGCGCGCATCCCGGCCGCCAGTTCCGCCTGTACGTCGTCCAGGTCTCCGAAGAAGGCGATGAGGAGCCCGTCACCGCCGGCTCCGGCGTAGCCCCCGCCGCCCGCGCCGCCGCCGCGCACCGCGTCGTACGCGCGCGAGAGGCCGACGCCGTCGGAGTGCCCGACGACCGCGAGGGTGTCCATCATCAGCCCGGCCGCCTCCGCGGACTCCTGCCCGCCGGATGAGAAGCCGCCGCCGTCGCCGGGCGCCGAGGTGCCGGTGTCCGTCAGCAGCCGCACCGAGAAACCCTGTTCGAGCAGGTGCACCAGGGCCGAGGCGGCCCCGGACACGGCCCACTCGAACGCGGAGTCCGGGCCCGTGCCCTCGTAGGCGACGCCGCGGGTGTCCAGCAGGACCGTGGCCTTGCTGCGCTGCGGCTGCTCCTCGCGGCGCACCATCAGCTCGCCGTAGCGGGCGGTGGAGCGCCAGTGCACCCGGCGCAGGTCGTCGCCGCGCCGGTAGCCGCGCGGGATCACGTCGTCGTCGCCGGCCAGGGCCAGGGAACGCCGGCTGCCGTCGCCGTAGCCGGAGGTCTCGCCCGTCAGCCGGACCGGGGCCAGCACCTCGGTGCGCGGGATGACGGTGAGGGTGTCGTACGTGCTGAACGAGCGGGTCAGCTCGACCAGCCCGAACGGGTCGGTCAGCCGCAGCTGGAGCGGGCCCAGCGGGTAGCGGCCGCGCAGGTCGGAGCGGACCCGGTAGGAGACCTCGCGGCGCCCGCCGGGCTCGACCCGGTCCAGGACGAAGCGGGGCCGGGGCCCGAGTACGTACGGCACCCGGTCCTGGAGCATCAGCAGTCCGGCGGGCAGCCGGGAGACGTTCTCCATGCGCAGCCGGACCCGGGCCTCGGAGCCGGCGGGCACCCGCACCGGGGTCAGCCGGCGGCTGCCGGAGACCCGGTGCCGGGTGCGGTGCAGGGCGAGGACGCAGACCAGCGGCAGGACGGCGAGCAGCAGCCCGACCCGGAGCAGTTCGCCCTGGCCGAGCACGTAGGCGCACAGGGCGGCGGCGACTCCGGCGGCCAGGAAGGACCGGCCGCGGGTGGTCAGCCCCGCCAGCGAGGCGCGAAGCCCGCCGGCGCCCCGGCCCTCGCCGCCGGCGCGGAGCGGGGCACCGGCTCTCATCAGAAGCCCCGGACGCCCGCGCCGGGCGGCATCTCGCCGCGGGCGTGCGACGCGGGGACGGGGGTGCGCTGGAGGATGTCGTGGACGACCTGCTCGGCGGTGCGCCGGTTGAGCTGGGCCTGCGCGGTGGGCAGCAGCCGGTGCGCTAGGACGGGAGCGGCCAGCGCCTGGACGTCGTCGGGCAGGACGTAGTCGCGGCCGGACAGGGCGGCGGAGGCCTTCACGGCGCGCAGCAGGTGGAGGGTGGCGCGGGGTGAAGCGCCCAGGCGCAGGTCCGGGTGGCTGCGGGTGGCGGCGACCAGGTCGACGACGTAACGGCGGACGGGCTCGGCGACGTACACGTCGCGGACGGCCTCTATCAGCTTGACGACGTCGTGGGCGTGCGCGACGGCCTGGAGGTCGTCGAGGGGGGAGATGCCGCCGTGTACGTCGAGCATCTGGAGCTCGGCCTCGGGGCTCGGGTAGCCGACGGAGACCCGGGCCATGAAGCGGTCGCGCTGGGCCTCGGGGAGGGGATAGGTGCCCTCCATCTCCACCGGGTTCTGGGTGGCGACCACCATGAACGGGCTCGGCAGTGTGTACGTCTTGCCGTCGATGGTGACCTGGCGCTCCTCCATCGACTCCAGCAGCGCGGACTGGGTCTTCGGCGAGGCGCGGTTGATCTCGTCGCCGATGACGATCTGGGCGAAGATCGCGCCGGGCTTGAACTCGAACTCGCGGCGCTGCTGGTCGTAGATGCTGACACCGGTGATGTCGGAGGGCAGCAGGTCCGGGGTGAACTGGATGCGCTGCACCGAGCAGTCGATGGACTTGGCGAGCGTCTTGGCGAGCATGGTCTTGCCCACGCCGGGGACGTCCTCGATCAGCAGGTGCCCTTCGGCGAGGAGCACGGTCAGCGCGATGCGTACGACCTCGGGCTTACCCTCGATCACGCTCTCGACGGACCGGCGCACCCGCTCCGCCGTGCTCGTCAGATCCGCGAGGCTCGCTCGGTCGTCATACGTCGTCACCTGGTTCTCCTCGGCCCTTTCCGCAGGGCCGACGCCCTCAGCGCACTCCGGCCCACCCCGACACGGACGCCGGCCCGGACGGTTTTCCGGGCGGCGTCTTCCCGCATTCTTGACGGCGTTGTGGCCTTGTGTCACTCACGAGGCGGGATCGATCTCCCTCAGGAGTCCGGTGTGCACGTCGAAGACGAAGCCTCGCACATCGTCGCGGTGGGGCAGGAAGGGGTTCGTCCGGACCCGCTGCATGGACTGGCGGACGTCCTGGTCCACGTCCCGGAAGGCCTCGACGGCCCAGGCGGGACGCTGGCCGACCTCGTCTTCGAGTTCGTGCCGGAAGTCCTCGGTCAGGCTTTCGAGCCCGCAGCCCGTGTGGTGGATCAGTATGACCGTGCGGGTACCGAGGGCCCGCTGGCTGATCGTGAGGGAGCGGATGGTGTCGTCGGTGACCACGCCGCCCGCGTTGCGGATGGTGTGGCAGTCTCCGAGCTCCAGGCCGAGCGCCTTGTGCAGGTCGAGACGGGCGTCCATGCAGGCCACGACGGCCACGTGCAGGACGGGGCGGGCGTCCATGCCGGGGTCCGCGAATTCCGCGGCGTAACGCCGGTTCGCCTCGACCAGCCGGTCCGTGACGGAGCCGCTGCCGGATGCCTGGGGGGTGGTCTCTGCGGGCAGGGATGCGGAAGTCGTCATGCTTATGACGTTAGTGGTCACGGCCGGTAAAGGCATTGAGTGAGGGTGGACAAAGAAGGTCAACCGCCCTTGTTGTGAGCTAACCCACAGGGGTGAGGCGCAGGCGGCCATTCAGGTGATTCGCGGCTTTTGCGGGTTCCGGGCGAGAGGGGCGCAACGGCGCGCGGGGCGGTTCGTTGACCGCGGCGACCGTTGCACTAAAGTGACGCGAACCGGCCGGAGCCCGGCCCTGACCGGCCGCCCGGCCCCCTGGTAACACTCCGCGTGCGCGGCGCGGCGTATGCCTGCCGCGCCGTTATCTGAGAGGGCGCTTTGACTAGCGAGTCCCGACATGTCCCGGTGATGCTCCAGCGGTGCCTGGACCTGTTGGCCCCGGCGCTGGAGAGGCCCGGGGCGGTCGTCGTCGACTGCACCCTCGGCCTCGGCGGCCACAGCGAGGCCCTGCTGACCCGGTTCCCCGAGGCACGCCTGATCGGCCTCGACCGCGACAAGGAGGCCCTGCGGCTCTCCGGCGAGCGGCTCGCGCCCTTCGGCGACCGCGCCACCCTGGTCCACGCGATCTACGCCGACCTGGCGGAGGTGCTGGACGGCCTGCGCATCCCCGCCGTCCAGGGCATCCTCTTCGACCTGGGCGTCTCCTCGATGCAGCTGGACGAGGCCGACCGCGGCTTCGCCTATGCACAGGACGCCCCGCTGGACATGCGCATGGACCAGACGACGGGCATCAGCGCGGCGGAGGTCCTCAACACGTACGCGCCCGGCGAGCTGGTCCGGATCCTGCGCCAGTACGGCGAGGAGAAGCAGGCCAAGCGGATCGTGTCCGCGATCGTCCGCGAGCGCGAGAAGGAGCCCTTCTCGAACAGCGCCCGCCTGGTGGAGCTGATCCGCGACGCACTGCCGCAGGCGGCGAAGCGGACCGGCGGCAACCCCGCCAAGCGGACCTTCCAGGCGCTGCGCATCGAGGTCAACGGCGAGCTGGCCGGGCTGGAGCGGGCCATTCCGGCAGCCGTGGACCGGATCGCGGTGGGCGGCCGGATCGCGGTGCTCTCGTACCACTCGCTGGAGGACCGCCTCGTCAAGCAGGTCTTCGCGGCGGGCGCCGCCTCCACGGCCCCGCCCGGACTGCCGGTGGTCCCGGAGAAGTACCAGCCCAAGCTGAAGCTGCTCACCCGTGGTGCGGAACTGCCCACGGAGGAGGAGATCGCCGAGAACCGGCGGGCCGCGCCGGCCCGCTTCCGCGGAGTCGAACGCATCCGGGAGGCGCGGCTGTGAGCAAAGCCGGGGGACTGGGGCGGCTGCGCGGCTCCTCGGGGCAGGCGGCGCGGACGCCGTTCGTCCTGCTGGTGGTGGCGCTGCTCGCCGGCGGGCTGATCAGCCTGCTCCTGTTGAACTCGGCGCTCAACCAGGGCTCCTTCCAGCTGAGCAGGCTGAAGAAGGCGACCACCGCGATCACGGACGAGGAACAGGCGCTCCAGCGGGACGTGGACGGCTACTCGGCGCCGGACGCGCTCCAGCGGCGGGCCCACGAGCTGGGCCTGGTCCCGGGCGGCAGCCCGGTCTTCATCGGCCCCGACGGCAAGGTCAACGGCACCGCGGCGGTGGCGGAGGCCCTGCCCCCGGCGACACCGGCCCCCGCGGCGGCGACCCCGGGTCCGGCCGACTCCCCGGCGGCCTCCGCCGGCCCGGCCGGCCCCCCGGCCACGGTCGCACCGGGCGCGGCGAACACCGCGGGCCCCGCCCCCGCAGGCGCTGCCCCGAACGCCCCGGGCGCCGCGCAGAACGTCCCGGGCCCCGCCCCGGCCGGCCAGCCCGTGCCGGGCGGAGCCCCCCAGCCCAACCCGACCCCCGGAAGGTGACGTCGTGACGCGGACCCTCCCCCTGCTCCCGACGGGGGTACCCCCGTCCGGACCTTCCCCCTGCACCGGACCGTCCACCCCTGCCAGGCCCGGCGGGCAGCCGCTGCGCGGGGCCGTCCCCTCCCCGCCCTTCCACCGTTCCTCCCCCGGCCAGCCCTGGGGGGACCCCCAGGGCTCCGCCCGGGCCCCGCACGCGTGCGGCGCCGTTTCGGGGGCTCTGCCGAGCCCTGGCGCCTCACACGCCGGCGGGGCCGAAACGGCGCTCCGCGCCACCCAGCCCCGACCGGGGGCAACTCCGGCCCCGCCGGCGTCCGGGGCGGGGGGTCCGTGGTGGAGCCTCAGGGGTGGCCGGCCCGGGCAGGGCTGTTCGCCTTCGGCGCCGGTACGGCCCCGCGGGGTGATGGCGTGAGGCCGCAGGACGGGCGCCGGCGGGTGGCCGGGCCCGGGCGGGCGCGGCCCGGTGGCACCGAGCGCGCCCGGGCGAACTCGCGGCCCGCGACCCGGCGGCCCGCCACCCGCACGCCGCACACCATCCGCCTCGGCAGCCCCAAGCCCCGGCTGCGCCTCGTCAGCGTCGGGCTGACCCTCGTGATGCTGGCCTTCGTCGTGCGGCTGCTCCAGGTACAGGCCGTCGAGGCCTCCACATACTCCGCCAAGGCCTCCGAGAACCGCTTCGCCAGCTACACCCTCGCCGCCGAACGCGGGGAGATCACCGACCGCAGGGGCGTGGCCCTCGCCACCAGCGTCGACGCGTACGACATCACCGCCGACCCGAAGATGTTCACCCCGCAGGAAAGCAAGGCCCCGGACGCCCCCGAGCAGGCCGCCGCCCTCCTCGCGCCGATCCTCGGCGGGGACGCCAGGGAGCTCACCGCACGCCTGAAGACCAAGAACACCCGTTACGTCGTCCTCGCCCGCCGCCAGACCCCCCAGGTCTGGAACCAGATCAAGAACCTCAAGCGGGTCTTCGCCGACAAGGCGGCCGCCGACAAGAGGAAGAACGGCCCCGGCGCCAACGTCCTCGCCGGCGTGTTCAACGAGGACAGCACCAAGCGCGTGTACCCGGGCGGGGACCTGGCCGCGGGGATACTGGGCTACGTCAACGCCGAGGGCAAGGGCGCCGGCGGACTGGAGTCCTCCCTCGACAGGAAGCTGGCCGGCAAGGACGGCGCGATCACGTACGCCCAGTCCGGCGGCCGCCGCGTGCCCACCGCCGGGTCCAGCGAGAAGCGCGCCGTTCCCGGCGAGGACATCGAGCTGACCATCGACCGCGACATCCAGTGGGCGGCGCAGAGCGCCATCACCGAGCAGGTCGCCCAGTCCGAGGCCGACCGCGGCTACGTCATCGTCCAGGACACCCGCACCGGCGAGGTCCTCGCCATGGCCAACGCCCCCGGCTTCGACCCCAACGACCTGTCGAAGGCCTCCTCCGCCGCCATGGGCAACGCCGCCCTCCAGGACGTCTACGAGCCCGGCTCCACCGCCAAGGTCATCTCGATGGCCGCCGTGCTGGAGGAGAAGAAGGCCACCCCCGACACCCACGTCGAGGTTCCCAACCGGCTGCACCGCGGCGACCGGCTGTTCAAGGACGACGTCGACCACCCGACCTGGTACCTGACCCTCAACGGGGTCCTCGCCAAGTCCTCCAACATCGGCACCATCCTGGCCACCGGCCAGCTCGGCGCCACCGAGCCCGAGGCCAACCGGGTCCTCTACTCCTACCTGAACAAGTTCGGCATCGGGCAGCCGACCGGCCTGAACTACCCGGGCGAGTCCCGCGGCATCCTCGCCCGGCCCGAGGCCTGGTCCACCTCCCAGCAGTACACGATCCCTTTCGGCCAAGGCCTCTCCCTCAACGCCATGCAGGCGACCTCCGTGTACTCGACGATCGCCAACGGCGGAGTCCGGATCGCACCCACCCTGGTCCGCGGCAGCAAGGGCCCCGACGGCCGCTTCACCCCGGCCCCGGCCCCCGAGAAGACCCGCGTGATCAGCCCGGAGACCGCCAAGATGCTGTCCGAGATGCTCGAATCGGTCGTCGACGACCAGGAGGGCACCGGCACCAAGGCCCGCATTCCCGGCTACCGGGTCGGCGGCAAGACCGGCACCTCCAACCGGGTGGATCCGGCCACCGGCCGCTACAAGGGCTACACCGCCTCCTTCGCCGGATTCGCGCCCGCCGACAACCCGCGGATCACCGTCTACTGCGCCATCCAGAACCCCACCAAGGGCAGCTACTTCGGCGGCCAGATCTGCGGCCCCATCTACAAGAAGGTCATGGAGTTCGCCCTCAAGACCCTCCAGGTCGCCCCGACCGGAACCGCCCCCGCCGGGGTCCCGGTCACCTTCGACGCCGGTCCGCCGGCAGCCCCCCAGCCCTCCGCACAGCCCGGCCGGCAGCCCGGCCAGTGACCCGGCGGGCCGGTCGGCCCGCCAGAAATCCGTGAGGCACCATCAGTGACAACGATCACCCCGAAACCCGGGAACCCGTCGGCCGACGGCAGCGAGACCGGGCCCTCGCTTCGCGGGCGGCCCGCCGCGCCCGGTACGCTCACCGCCGTGCCCCACGCTGATCAGCCCAGAACGACCCCGAAAGACGCCCCGGCGACGCCGCCGGGCGCGCCCCGGCCCGTGACCGCCCGCCCGACACCCCTGGGCGAGCTGGCCACCCTGCTGGGCATCGAAGCCCCCGGCGCAGGCGCCGCGACGCAGCAGTCGCAGCCGCAGCCGACGCAGATCACCGGCATCACGCACGACTCCCGTGCGGTGCGCCCCGGCGACCTGTACGCGGCCCTGGCCGGCGCCAAGCTGCACGGCGCCGATTTCGCGGCCCAGGCGGCCGCACTCGGCGCCGCGGCCGTGCTGACCGACCCGGCGGGTGCCGAGCGGGCGGCCGCGACCGGGCTGCCGGTCCTCGCCGTCGCCGACCCGCGCGGCCGGATGGGCGAGCTCGCCGCCGCGATCTACGGCCGTCCCGGTGAGGGGCTGCTGCAGATCGGCATCACCGGCACCTCCGGGAAGACCACCACGGCGTACCTCGTCGAGGGCGGTCTGCGCGGGGCCGGACGCGCCACCGGACTGGTCGGCACCGTCGAGATGCGCATCGGCGACGAACGCATCAAGTCGGAGCGCACCACCCCCGAGGCCACCGACCTCCAGGCCCTGTTCGCGGTCATGCGCGAACGCGGGGTCGAGGCCGTCGCCATGGAGGTCTCCAGCCACGCCCTGGTGCTCGGCCGGGTCGACGGATGCGTCTTCGACGTCGCCGTCTTCAACAACCTGAGCCCGGAGCACATGGAGTTCCACTCCGACATGGAGGACTACTTCCAGGCCAAGGCACAGCTCTTCACCGAGCGCCGCGCCCGCCTCGGGGTGGTCAACGTGGACGACGAGTACGGCCGCCGCCTCGCCAAGGAGGCCGCGATCCCGGTGGTCACCTTCTCCGCCGAGGGCGACCCGAACGCCGACTGGCGCGCCGAGGACGTGGTGTTCGGGCACATGGACTCCACCCTGACCGTGATCGGCCCCCAGGGGCAGCGCGTACGGGCCACGGCCCCGCTGCCCGGCCCGTTCAACGTCGCCAACACCGTCGCCGCGATCGTCACGCTCGCCGCCGCCGGGATCGACCCGCAGACCGCCGCCGACGGCGTCGCCGCGGTCCCCGGGGTACCCGGTCGGCTGGAGCGGGTGGACGCGGGCCAGCCGTACCTTGCCGTCGTCGACTACGCCCACAAGACGGACGCCGTCGAATCGGTGCTCCGCGCGCTGCGCGAGGTCACCGCCGGCAAGCTGCACATCGTGCTCGGCTGCGGCGGCGACCGCGACACCACCAAGCGCGCCCCGATGGGCGCCGCGGCCGCCCGGTTCGCCGACACGGCCGTGCTGACCTCCGACAACCCGCGTTCCGAGGACCCCCTCACGATCCTCGCCGCGATGTTCGGGGGCGCCGTCTCCGTGCCCGCCGAAGAGCGCGGCACGGTCCTCGTCGACGCCGACCGGGCCGCGGCCATCGCCGCCGCCGTCGCGCGCGCCGAGCCCGGCGACACGGTGCTGGTGGCGGGCAAGGGCCACGAGCAGGGCCAGGACACGGCAGGCGTCGTACGGCCCTTCGACGACCGCGCGGTGCTCCGCGCCGCGATCGAACACCAGGAACGGAACAACGTCCGACAGGCCGAGGTGAACCAGTGATCGCCCTTTCCCTCGCCGAGATCGCCGACATCACCGGCGGGCGGCCCCACGACATACCGGATCCGTCCGTGCGGATCACCGGGCCCGTGGTCATCGACTCCCGCCAGGTGGAGGCCGGCAGCCTGTTCGCCGCGTTCGCCGGCGAGCACGTCGACGGCCACGACTACGCCGAGCGCGCGGTCACCTCGGGCGCGGCGGCCGTCCTCGCCGCCCGGCCGGTCGGCGTACCCGCGATCGTCGTCGCCGATGTCGAGAAGGCCCTCGGCGCCCTCGCCCGGGCCGTCGTCGAGCGCCTCGGCACCGACGTGGTCGCCCTGACAGGCTCCGCCGGCAAGACCTCCACGAAGGACCTCATCGCCCAGGTGCTCCAGGCCCACGCGCCGACCGTGTGGACCCCGGGCTCCCTGAACAACGAGATCGGCCTGCCGCTCACCGCGCTGCGCGCCACGCAGGAAACCCGGCACCTGGTGCTGGAGATGGGCGCCCGCGGCATCGGGCACATCGACTACCTCACCGGTCTGACCCCGCCGCGCATCGGACTCGTCCTCAACGTCGGGACCGCCCACATCGGCGAGTTCGGCGGCCGCGAGCAGATCGCCCAGGCCAAGGGCGAGCTCGTCGAGGCCCTGCCGGCCGAGGCCGACGGCGGCGTCGCCGTCCTCAACGCCGACGACCTGCTGGTGCGCGCGATGTCCGCCCGGACGAAGGCCCGTACGGTGCTCTTCGGCGAGGCCGAGGACGCCGACGTACGGGCCACGGAAGTCCGGATGACATCGGCAGGACAGCCCTCCTTCACACTCCACACACCCACCGGGTGCGGCGAAGTGACCTTGCGCCTGTACGGTGAGCACCACGTGTCGAACGCGCTCGCCGCGGCCGCCGTGGCCCATGTACTGGGCATGTCCGTCGAGGAGATCGCCACCGCGCTCTCCGGAGCGGGCACCTTGTCCCGGTGGCGGATGGAAGTCACCGAGCGGGCCGACGGCGTGACGATCGTCAACGACGCCTACAACGCGAATCCCGAGTCCATGCGGGCCGCTCTGCGCGCGCTTGCCGCGATGGGCGGCGCCGCCAGGGCCGACGGGGGACGTACGTGGGCAGTGCTCGGCCCCATGGCCGAGCTCGGGGACGCATCGTTGGCCGAACACGATGCGGTGGGACGGCTTGCCGTCCGGCTCAACGTGAGCAAGCTCGTCGCAGTCGGGGGCAGGGAAGCGTCCTGGCTGCAACTGGGCGCATATAACGAGGGTTCGTGGGGTGAGGAGTCGGTGGTCGTGTCCGACGCGCAGGCGGCGATCGACCTGTTGCGCAGTGAACTGCGCCCGGGTGACGTCGTGCTGGTGAAGGCTTCCAGGTCGGTTGGCCTGGAGCGGGTCGCTCTGGCGCTGCTGGCCGGCGAGGGCGAGGTCGCCGACCGATGAGGCAGATCCTCTTTGCCGGTGTCATCGGCATGTTCCTGACAGTGATCGGCACCCCGCTGCTGATCAAGCTGCTGGCCCGGAAAGGCTACGGCCAGTTCATCCGCGACGACGGCCCGCGCGGCCACGCCGGGAAGAAGGGCACGCCCACCATGGGCGGCATCTCCTTCATCCTGGCCACGATCATCGCGTACGCCCTGACGAAGGTGATCACGGGCAGCCAGCCCACGTTCTCCGGCGTGCTGGTGCTCTTCCTGATGTCGGGCATGGGCCTGGTCGGCTACCTCGACGACTACATCAAGATCGTCAAGCGCCGCTCGCTCGGTCTCCGGGCGAAGGCCAAGATGGCCGGCCAGCTGATCGTCGGCATCGCCTTCGCCGTGCTCGCGCTCCAGTTCAAGGACATCCGCGGCAACGCCCCGGCCTCCACCAAGCTGTCGTTCGTCACGGACTTCGGCTGGTCCATCGGCCCGGTGCTGTTCGTGGTCTGGGCGCTGTTCATGATCCTGGCGATGTCCAACGGCGTGAACCTGACGGACGGTCTGGACGGCCTGGCCACCGGCGCCGCGGTGATGGTCTTCGGCGCCTACACCTTCATCGGCGTCTGGCAGTTCCAGGAGTCGTGCGCCAACGCGCAGACCCTGACGAACCCCAACGCGTGCTTCGAGGTGCGAGACCCGCTGGACCTCGCGATCGTCGCCTCCGCGCTGATGGGCGCCTGCTTCGGCTTCCTGTGGTGGAACACCTCGCCCGCCAAGATCTTCATGGGCGACACCGGCTCGCTGGCCCTCGGCGGCGCCCTCGCCGGTCTTGCGATCTGCTCCCGCACGGAGTTCCTGATCGCCCTCCTCGGCGGCCTCTTCGTCCTCATCACCATGTCGGTCGTCATTCAGGTCGGCTCGTTCAAGCTCACCGGGAAGCGCGTCTTCCGGATGGCCCCGCTCCAGCACCACTTCGAACTGAAGGGGTGGTCCGAGGTCCTGGTGGTGGTCCGGTTCTGGATCATCCAGGGCATGTGCGTGATCGTTGGTCTCGGACTCTTCTACGCGGGATGGGCAGCGGACAAGTGACCTCCTGGCAGGGCAAGAACATCACCGTCGCCGGCCTCGGCGTGAGCGGCATCAGTGCCGCCCGCGCCCTGGCCGGCCTCGGCGCCGTGGTGACCGTCGTCGACAACGGAGACGGCGATGCGCACCGCGCACGGGCGGCCGAGCTCGCGGAACTGGGCATCGAGGTCCGCCTCGGTCACCTGGACGACGGCGCCCGCGCCGGCGATGTACTGCCCGAGGGCACCGACCTGGTCGTCACCTCGCCGGGCTGGAAGCCCGACAGCCCCCTGTTCAAGGCCGCCGCCGCGGCCGGCGTGGACGTCGTGGGCGATGTCGAGATCGCCTGGCTGCTGCGCGGCCCGGACGCCGCACCGTGGCTGGCGATCACCGGCACGAACGGCAAGACCACCACGACCCAGATGCTCGCGTCGATCCTGAAGGCCGCCGGGCTGAAGACCGCGGCCGTCGGCAACATCGGCACCCCGATCGTCGACGTGGTGCTCGGCGAGGAGAAGTACGACGTGCTCGCCGTCGAACTCTCCAGCTACCAGCTGCACTGGGCGCCCTCGCTGCGCGCCCACTCGGCGGTCGTGCTCAACCTGGCCCCCGACCACCTCGACTGGCACGGCTCGATGGAGGCGTACGCCGCCGACAAGGGCCGGATCTACGAGGGCAACACGGTGGCCTGCGTCTACAACGTCGCCGACCCGGCCACCGAGGCCCTGGTCGCCCTGGCCGACGTCGAGGAGGGCTGCCGGGCGATCGGCTTCACCCTCGGCGCCCCCGGCCCCTCCATGCTCGGCGTCGTCGACGGCATCCTCGTCGATCGCGCCTTCGTCGAGAACCGGCAGAAGAACGCCCAGGAGCTCGCCGAGGTCAAGGACGTCAACCCGCCGGCCCCGCACAACATCGCCAACGCCCTCGCCGCGGCGGCCCTGGCCCGCGCCTTCGGCGTCGAGCCGCGCGCCGTCCGCGACGGGCTGCGCGACTTCCGCCCCGACGCGCACCGCGTCGCGTACGTGGACGAGGTCGCGGGGGTCACGTACATCGACGACTCCAAGGCCACCAACACGCACGCCGCCGAGGCCTCCCTGGCCGCCTTCGAGCCCGTCGTGTGGATCGCCGGCGGCCTCGCCAAGGGCGCGACCTTCGACGAACTCGTCCGGAAGTCGGCGGAGCGGCTGCGCGGCGTGGTGCTGATCGGCGCCGACCGGGCGCTGATCGCCGAGGCGCTGGCGCGACACGCCCCCGAGGTCCCGGTCGTCGACCTCGACCGGACCGACACTGGGGCGATGCTCGCAGCGGTCCGGGAAGCGGCCCGGCTCGCAGAGCCCGGCGACACGGTTCTGCTGGCCCCGGCCTGTGCCTCGATGGACATGTTCGCGAACTACAACAAGCGCGGGGACGCGTTCGCGGACGCGGTGCGCGAACTGGCCGCCGAGGGCGCGTAGGTCCGGCTGGAGGGTCCTCCCCGACCGGCCGCTCGCCTCGTACGAGTGGAGGGGAAGGTCACACATGCCGGCCAAGCAAGTGCTGCCGGGGCGGCGGCCGTCCGCCGTGAAGGCCGTCAAATCCGCCAAGAGCGCCAAGCCGGCCAGACCGGTCAAGGCGCAGGGCCGCAGGCGTCCGGCGGGGAGCGTGAAGAGGCCCGCCGGGCGCGGGCCGCTGGACCGGTTCCGGGGTACCCAGCGGCAGTTGCGGAAGGCCTGGGACCGACCTCTCACCGCGTATTACCTGATCTTCGGCAGCTCGCTGCTCATCACCGTGCTCGGCCTGGTGATGGTCTACTCGGCCTCGATGATCAAAGCGCTCCAGCTGGGCCTGGGGGACGCGTACTTCTTCAAGAAGCAGTTCCTGGCAGCCCTGATCGGCACGGGGCTGCTGCTGGTCGCCTCCCGGATGCCGGTCAAACTGCACCGGGCGCTGTCCTATCCTGTGCTCGCGGGAACCCTGTTCCTGATGGTCCTGGTCCAGGTCCCCGGGATAGGGGTGGCGATCAACGGCAACCAGAACTGGATCTCCCTTGGCGGTCCGTTCATGCTCCAGCCCAGTGAGTTCGGCAAGCTGGCACTGATCCTCTGGGGCGCCGACCTGATGGCCCGCAAGGGCGACAAGGGGCTGCTGAGCCAGTGGAAGCACCTGCTGGTGCCGCTGGTGCCGGTGGCCTTCCTGCTGCTCGGGCTGATCATGCTGGGCGGGGACATGGGCACCGCGGTGATCCTCGGGGCCATCCTGTTCGGCCTGCTGTGGCTGGCGGGAGCCCCAACGCGGATGTTCGTGGCGGTGCTGGCCTTCGCGGGTGTGATCGTCGCACTGCTGATCAAGACCAGCCCGCACCGGATGGACCGGCTCGCCTGCATCGGCGCGACGGATCCCGGTCGCAACGACCTGTGCTGGCAGGCCGTGCACGGGATCTATGCCCTCGCATCCGGCGGATGGTTCGGTTCCGGACTGGGTGCCAGTGTGGAAAAATGGGGACAACTGCCCGAAGCCCATACCGACTTCATCTTCGCCATCACCGGGGAGGAACTGGGTCTGGCAGGGACGCTGTCGGTACTCGCCCTGTTCGCGGCTCTAGGCTATGCGGGTATCCGCGTGGCCGGACGCACGGAGGACTCCTTCGTACGGTATGCCGCGGGAGGCGTGACCACCTGGATCACGGCCCAGGCCGTGATCAACATCGGTGCGGTGCTCGGTCTGCTGCCGATCGCCGGAGTCCCGCTCCCGCTGTTCTCGTACGGAGGTTCCGCGCTGCTGCCGACCATGTTCGCGGTCGGACTGCTCATCGCCTTCGCGCGGGAGGAGCCGGCGGCACGCGCGGCGCTCGCGATGCGCCAGCCGAAAACCGGCTGGAAGCGGACCGGGCAGAGATGGAAGTCGATGAGACGGAGCGTCAAGAGGCGTCCGTCCGGAGAGCGGTGAATTTCGGTGCATGTCGTACTCGCCGGTGGGGGGACCGCCGGCCACATCGAGCCGGCGCTGGCCCTCGCGGACGCCCTGCGCAGGCAGGACCCTTCCGTGGGCATCACCGCCCTCGGCACGGAGCGCGGGCTCGAAACCCGCCTCGTGCCGGAGCGCGGCTATGAGCTGGGGCTGATCCCCGCCGTCCCGCTGCCCCGCAAGCCCACCCCCGAGCTGATCACCGTCCCGGGGCGGCTGCGCGGCACGATCAAGGCCGCCGAGGAGATCCTGGAGCGCACCAAGGCCGACTGCGTCGTCGGCTTCGGTGGCTACGTGGCCCTGCCCGGCTACCTCGCCGCCAAGCGGCTCGGGGTGCCGATCATCGTCCACGAGGCCAACGCCCGGCCCGGACTGGCCAACAAGATCGGCTCCCGCTACGCGCACGCCGTCGCGGTCTCCACCCCCGACAGCAAGCTGCGCGGCGCCCGCTACGTGGGCATCCCGCTGCGCCGGAGCATCTCCACCCTGGACCGGGCCGCGGTCCGCCCCGAGGCGCGTGCCGCCTTCGGCCTGGACCCGAACCTGCCGACCCTGCTGGTCTCCGGCGGCTCGCAGGGCGCCCGCCGGCTGAACGAGACCATCCAGCAGGTCGCTCCGACCCTCCAGCGCTCCGGGATCCAGATCCTGCACGCGGTCGGCCCGAAGAACGAACTGCCGCGTGTCGACAACATGCCCGGGATGCCGCCGTACGTCCCGGTACCGTACGTGGACCGGATGGATCTCGCGTACGCCGCCGCCGACATGATGCTGTGCCGCGCGGGCGCGATGACCGTCGCCGAACTCTCCGCCGTCGGGCTGCCGGCCGCGTACGTCCCGCTGCCGATCGGCAACGGCGAACAGCGGCTCAACGCCCAGCCGGTGGTCAAGGCCGGCGGCGGCCTGCTCGTCGACGACGCGGAGCTGACGCCCGACTGGGTGCTCGGCCAGGTCCTCCCGGTGCTCGCCGACCCGCACCGCCTGTACGAGATGTCCCGCGCCGCCGGCGAGTTCGGCCGCCGGGACGCCGACGAGCTGCTGGTCGCGATGGTGTACGAGGCGATTGCCGCACACAGGAACCGCTAGCGCAGGAGGCACAGGAGTGGCCGGAGCGACGACCGCACAGCGCGGCAATCCCGGGTCCGCCGGGAAGGGCAAGGGCTCGGGCTCTCCCAAGCCGCCCAAGCGGCCCAGGTCGTCGAAGGGATCCGGCCCGCGAGGCCCCGGTGTGCAGCGCCTTGTCCGGCGTCTGCGCCGCCGGGCCCCCGTGCTGCTCTCCCTCGCCGCCGCGCTGCTCCTCGCCGGGGGCGGCAGCTGGGTGCTCTACGGCTCCTCCTGGCTCCGGGTCGAGAAGGTGACCGCAAGCGGAACCCAGGTGCTGACCCCCGGCCAGGTGCTGGCCGCCGCGGCCGTACCGGTCGGGGCGCCGCTGGCGACCGTGGACACCGACGAGATCGCGGACCGGGTCCGGAGCCGGCTGCCCCGTGTCGATTCGGTCGATGTGGTGCGCGCCTGGCCCCACGGGATCGGGCTGAAAGTGACGGAGCGCAAACCCGTCCTGCTCATCAGAAAGGACGCCAAGTTCGTGGAAGTGGACGCATCGGGTGTGCGATTCGACACGGTTCCGGAAGCACCCGCAGGTGTTCCGGTCCTCGAATTGTCCGCGGCGGCGTCCCCGAGCGGCCGCCGCTTCGACGAGGAGCGGCTGCTGCACGAGGCGGTGGGCGTCGCCGGAGACCTCCCCGAGGCGGTCGCCAAGGAGACCCTGCAGGTCAGGGTGGGGTCGTACGACTCGGTCGTACTGGAGTTGACCCGGGGCCGGTCCGTGGTGTGGGGGAGCGGGGAGCAGAGCGAGGCGAAGGGGCGTGCGCTGAGCGCCCTGCTGAAAGCGGCGCCCAAGGCTGACCACTTTGACGTGAGTGTCCCCACCGCCCCTGCCGTGTCCGGGAGTTGACGTCGGGTCGAACAGCGACGCACCCTGGTTGGCCACCGATACGGGTGATCACATAGGGTGAAAAGAAAAACGGGAGGTTCGGCGTGTTCGTTGAACACGCGCTACTTGTCGACTTAGTGTCCTGTTCGGAAGAGTCCAGGGAACAGGCACATACTTAACCCTGAACTTGAGGGTTAGGGTTCGGGTCGGCGCGTTCGGACCGTCCCACATTTCGGCATCAGTCGTCGCAACGCAGGCCCGCGAGGCGGCGACACGTAACTCGAGGCGAGAGGCCTTCGACGTGGCAGCACCGCAGAACTACCTCGCAGTCATCAAGGTCATCGGTGTCGGCGGCGGTGGTGTCAATGCCATCAACCGAATGATCGAGGTCGGTCTCAAGGGCGTCGAGTTCATCGCCATCAACACGGACGCCCAGGCGCTGTTGATGAGCGACGCCGACGTCAAGCTCGACGTCGGTCGTGAACTCACCCGCGGCCTCGGCGCCGGCGCCAACCCGGCAGTCGGTCGCAAGGCGGCAGAGGACCACCGCGAGGAGATCGAGGAGGTCCTCAAGGGGGCCGACATGGTCTTCGTCACCGCCGGCGAGGGCGGCGGCACCGGCACCGGCGGCGCACCCGTCGTCGCCAACATCGCGCGCTCGCTCGGAGCCCTGACGATCGGTGTGGTCACCCGGCCGTTCACCTTCGAGGGACGGCGCCGCGCGAACCAGGCGGAGGACGGCATCGCCGAGCTCCGCGAAGAGGTCGACACCCTCATCGTCATCCCCAACGACCGACTGCTGTCCATCTCGGACCGCCAGGTCTCGGTCCTGGACGCCTTCAAGTCGGCCGACCAGGTCCTGCTCTCGGGTGTCCAGGGCATCACCGACCTCATCACCACCCCGGGTCTGATCAACCTCGACTTCGCGGACGTCAAGTCCGTGATGTCCGAGGCCGGCTCGGCCCTGATGGGCATCGGCTCGGCCCGCGGCGACGACCGGGCCGTGGCGGCGGCCGAGATGGCCATCTCCTCCCCGCTGCTGGAGGCGTCCATCGACGGCGCCCGCGGCGTGCTGCTCTCCATCTCCGGCGGCTCGGACCTCGGTCTCTTCGAGATCAACGAGGCCGCGCAGCTGGTGAGCGAGGCCGCCCACCCCGAGGCGAACATCATCTTCGGCGCCGTCATCGACGACGCGCTCGGCGACGAGGTGCGGGTCACCGTCATCGCCGCCGGCTTCGACGGCGGACAGCCCCCGGCCCGCAGGGACAACGTCATCGGCGCCGCGTCCAACAAGCGCGACGAGCCGGCCCCGGCGCCGGTCCGCGCGGCCGAGCCGGCGCGCCCGGCCTTCGGCGGACTGGGCACGGTCACCCCGCGCGAAGAGCCCCCGGCCCCGGTCGAGGTGGCTCCGGTCCCGGTCGAGCCCCCCGCGCCGCAGGTCCCGACGGCCCGGCCGTACCAGGACAGCCCGGCCGAGGAACTGGACGTTCCGGACTTCTTGAAGTGACGCTGGGGCAGCACATCGAGAGCGGCGCCCATTTCGCCTTCACCGACCGGTGGGGCGGAGTGAGCGCCGTTCCGTACGAGGAGCTCAATCTCGGCGGCGCGGTCGGAGACGACCCCACCGCCGTTCTCGCGAACCGGGCGATCGCGGCCGAGGCCCTGGGCATCGAGCCGGACCACGTGGTCTGGATGAACCAGGTGCACGGCCGGGACGTGGCGGTGGTCCCCGGACCCTGGGGCGCCGCCGCTGACATCCCGGCGGTGGACGCGGTGGTGACCGCCCGGCGGGGGATCGCCCTCGCGGTGCTCACCGCGGACTGCACCCCGGTCCTGCTGGCCGACCCCGTCGCCGGGGTTGCGGGCGCGGCCCACGCGGGGCGGCCCGGACTGGTCGCCGGAGTGGTGCCCGCCGCCGTGGAGGCGATGGTCGGCCTCGGGGCCGAACCCGGCCGGATCATCGCCCGTACCGGCCCCGCGATCTGCGGGCGCTGCTACGAGGTGCCGGCCGAGATGCGGGACGCGGTCGCGGACGCGGTACCGGCCGCCTACGGCGAGACGAGTTGGGGGACGCCGTCCGTCGACGTGGTCGCCGGGGTGCACGCCCAGCTCGCGGAGGCGGGGGTGGTGAACCTGCACCGATCGCCGGTCTGCACACTGGAGTCGCGGGACCACTTCTCGTACCGCCGCGACCGGGTGACCGGGCGGCTTGCCGGATATGTCTGGTTGGACTAGGTAATGACGGATCGTAAGTCGGAACTCGCGGAGAACCTGGCGCGGGTGGAGGAACGTATCTCGTCCGCCTGCGCGGCCGCGGGGCGGGGACGGGACGAGGTGACGCTCATCGTGGTCACCAAGACCTACCCGGCGAGCGACGTACGACTGCTGGCGGACCTGGGGGTCCGTCACGTGGCGGAGAATCGCGACCAGGATGCCGCCCCCAAGGCCGCGGCCTGCGCGGATCTGCCGCTCAGCTGGCACTTCGTGGGTCAGTTGCAGACGAACAAAGTCCGTTCCGTGGCGGGATACGCGCATGTCGTGCAGTCGGTCGACCGGCCGAAGCTCGTCACGGCGCTCTCGGCGGCCGCGGAGGGCGCCGGGCGCGAACTCGGCTGCCTCGTGCAGATCGCCCTCGACGCCGAGTCGGGCCGGCGCGGCACCCGGGGCGGCGCCGCTCCGGAGCAGCTCGCCGAACTCGCCGGCCTCGTGGCCGGGGCGCCCGGACTGAGGATCGACGGTCTGATGACCGTGGCTCCGCTGGCCGGGCCCTACGCGGGACGCGAACGGGCCGCTTTCGAGCGGCTGGTGGAATTGTCATCCCGCCTGCGCGCGGACCATCCGGCTGCCACGATGGTGTCGGCCGGAATGAGTGCAGACCTGGAACAGGCCGTTGCGGCCGGTGCGACACATGTACGCGTCGGCACTGCGGTACTCGGCGCGAGACCCCGGCTCGGGTAACGTCGCGAAGAAAGTCGGACCACAGCAGAAAATATGGTCATTCCCGCTGACGGGCGGGCAGACCACGTGGATCGCGGGCAGTTGGTGACTTTGGTGACACAGCGACACCTGCGACAGGGCGATCCACCACAGAGCGGAGGACTCAGAGAATGGCCGGCGCGATGCGCAAGATGGCGGTCTACCTCGGCCTCGTGGAGGACGACCGGTACGACAACCCGGGGTACGACCCCGACGACGAGTTCGAGCCCGAGCCGGAGCCGGAGCGGGATCGCCGGCGCCAGCAGCCCGTGCATCAACCGCCCGTAACGGACGAACCGGCACGAATCACCCAGCCTCCGGCGCAGCGGGAACCCATCCCATTGCCGGTGGAAAACGGACGTCCTGCGCGAATTGCCCCCGTGGCATCCATCACACCCGAACGCTCGAACCTGGAGAAGAACGCCCCCGTGATCATGCCCAAGGTCGTCTCCGAGCGGGAGCCGTACCGCATCACGACGCTGCACCCCCGGACCTACAACGAGGCCCGTACCATCGGGGAACACTTCCGTGAGGGCACTCCGGTGATCATGAACCTCACGGAGATGGACGATACGGACGCGAAGCGACTTGTCGACTTTGCTGCCGGCCTCGTCTTCGGCCTGCACGGCAGCATTGAACGCGTGACACAGAAGGTGTTCCTGCTGTCGCCTGCTAACGTCGATGTCACGGCGGAGGACAAGGCCCGCATCGCGGAGGGCGGGTTCTTCAACCAAAGCTAGACCGATCCGTCAGACACGGGGCCGGGGACAGAGCGAGAGCAGGGGAGAGGGAAGCGCGGGATGGGCGTCGCACTGCAGGTGGTCTACATCGCGCTGATGTGCTTCCTTATCGTGCTGATCTTCCGACTGGTGATGGACTACGTCTTCCAGTTCGCACGTTCATGGACACCCGGCAAGGCGATGGTGGTCGTCCTTGAGGCCACCTACACTGTCACCGATCCACCGCTCAAGCTTCTTCGGCGTTTCATTCCGCCGTTGCGTCTCGGGGGCGTGGCACTCGACCTGTCCTTCTTCGTTCTGATGATCATCGTTTACATCCTCATCAGTTTCGTGAGCACCGCTGCGAGAAGCGTGTGAACGATGAGCTTCCCCGCAGGCGTGGGGACAGTCCCGATACGGTCCTGCCGACTGCCGACGACTACGTAGAGGTGAAGAAGACATGCCGCTGACTCCCGAGGACGTGCGGAACAAGCAGTTCACGACCGTCCGCCTCCGAGAAGGCTATGACGAGGACGAGGTCGATGCCTTCCTCGACGAGGTCGAGTCCGAACTGACGCGCCTGCTGCGCGAGAACGAGGACCTGCGCGCCAAGCTGGCCGCCGCCACGCGTGCCGCCGCGCAGAACCAGCAGCAGCAGGGCATGCGCAAGCCGGAACCCCAGGACCAGCGCGGCCCCGGAGGCCCCGGTGCCCCGGTGCCCGCCGCCATATCCGGCCCGCCGGCGCAGCAGGGCCCGCCGCAGATGGGCCCGCCCCAGCTTCCGGGCGGCCAGCCGCAGCTTCCGCCGGGCCCCGGCGGACTCGGACCGCAGGGTCCGGGCGGCCCGGGTCCGATGGGCGGCCCCATGCACACCATGGGTGGCCAGCAGCAGATGGGCCAGCAGCAGATGGGCCAGCCGTCGATGGGCGGCCAGAACCCGCTCGGCCAGCAGATGCAGCCCATGGGCCAGCAGATGCAGCCGATGGGCCAGCAGATGCAGCCCATGGGCCAGCAGATGCAGCAGATGCAGCAGCCGCAGCCGCAGCTCCCGCAGCAGGGCCCCGGCGGCGACAGCGCCGCGCGCGTCCTGTCGCTGGCGCAGCAGACCGCCGACCAGGCGATCGCGGAGGCCCGCTCCGAGGCCAACAAGATCGTCGGCGAGGCGCGCAGCCGCGCCGAGGGTCTGGAGCGGGACGCCCGCGCCAAGGCCGACGCGCTGGAGCGGGACGCTCAGGAGAAGCACCGTGTCGCGATGGGCTCCCTGGAGTCCGCCCGCGCCACCCTGGAGCGCAAGGTCGAGGACCTGCGGGGCTTCGAGCGTGAGTACCGTACGCGTCTGAAGTCCTACCTGGAGTCGCAGCTGCGCCAGCTGGAGACCCAGGCGGACGACTCCCTGGCCCCGCCGCGCAACCCGGCCGGCCCGGCGCTCCCGCCGTCGCCGACGCCGTCGATGGCTCCGGCCGGAGCGATGGGGCACTCGATGGGCGCTCCGTCGCCCATGGGCGGTCCCTCGCCGATGGGTGGCCCGTCCCCGATGGGCGGCCCCTCGTACGGTGGTCAGCAGCAGATGTCTCCCGCGATGACGCAGCCGATGGCGCCGGTGCGGCCGACCGCGCCGCAGCCGATGCAGGCGCCGTCGCCGATGCGCGGCTTCCTGATCGACGAGGACGACAACTAGGCGGTACGCCCTCTGGGCGGCGTCGGCAGTCACGGGCCGGGCCCGGTTCCCCTTCGGGGGCACCGGGCCCGGCCCGTTTGCGTACCCGTACGCGGTGGTGGGGTGTCGCTGCGGGGCGCTGCCCCGAACCCCCGCGCCCCGATCGCCGACGGGGCTGAGGGACGGCCCCGCCGGCGATCGGGGCGGAAGCGGAGAAAGGGCGGGGCGGGGACGGAACAGCTGTGGCCCGGCACCCCCAGGGAGGGAGGCCGGGCCACAGGAGCGGGAGCGGTTACGCCTTGCGGAGGCGGAACGTCAGGCCGAGGGACTCGTCCGCGAACGGGTCGCCGTAGGTGTCGTCGGCCTCGCCGGAGGCGTAGTCGGTGGCCAGGACCTCGTCCGCGATCAGCGCCGCGTGGTCCGTCAGGGCCGTCACGGCCTCCGGGTCCGTG